>NZ_DATIND010000051.1 GCF_035474595.1 Longimicrobium sp. | reverse complement strand
GGGAGGCGTCCTCCAGAGCGGAACCGGCTGCCGAGCCGAACAGCCTCGCGCAGTTTGCGAGGCTTCCCGTAGTTGTTGCTGCGACTTTAGTCGCCGGTGAGGGGCAAGGCCGCGAACTTTCTATTCAGGCCGGCCACACCGTCGTTGTCCTCCGCACGAGCGGTTGAAGGCCGAAGGATCTATCGGAGAGGTCGCACGTGCGCTTCCGGATTGCACAATCGGTCTCTGCATGCAGTATGAGATGGGCTCGATCGCGGGCGCGGAATCATTCTGCGACGACGGGCCGCATCTCCCTGCAATCGTGTGCCTTACATCATCTCTTCTGAACTCGCTTCTCGGTCGGTCGAAATGCCCAGGGCGCTGCTGAGCGTATCGGACAAGACGGGGCTGGTGGACTTCGCGCGCACGCTGCTGGAGCGCGGCTGGACGCTGCTTTCCACCGGCGGCACCGCGCGCGCGCTGCGCGACGCCGGCATCCCGGCGATGGAGGTGAGCGACGCCACCGGCCACCCGGAGATGATGGACGGCCGCGTGAAGACGCTGCACCCCGCGGTGCACGCCGGCCTCCTCGCGCGCCGCGCGAACGACGACGACATGGCGCAGATGCGGGCGCAGGGGTACGCGCCCATCGACCTGGTGGCCGTGAACCTCTACCCCTTCCGCGAGACGGTCGCTCGGCCGGGCGTGACGGTGGACGAGGCGATCGAGAACATCGACATCGGCGGGCCGTCGATGCTGCGCTCCGCGGCCAAGAACCACGAGAGCGTCTGGGTCGTCGTCGACCCGGCCGATTACGGCCGCGTGCTGGCCGGGCTGGACGCGGAGGACGAGGAGGCGCGCGCGCTCCGCCGCGAGCTGGCGGTGAAGGTGTACGCGCACACCTCGGCGTACGACGCCGCGATCACCGCGTACCTGGGCGGGGTGGGGAAGACGGCGCCCGCCGCGCCCGCGCTGCCGGACGCGATGGAACTGCGGCTGGAGAAGGTGCAGGACCTTCGCTACGGCGAGAACCCGGACCAGCCGGCCGCGTTCTACCGCGAATCGTCCGCCACGGGCGGCCTCCCGGCGATGCGGCAGCTGCACGGCAAGGAGCTGTCGTTCAACAACCTGATTGACGTCGACGCGGCGCTGCTGGCCGTCTCCGCGTGGGAGGGCTCGGGGCTGGCGGCGTGCGCGATCATCAAGCACACCACGCCGTGCGGCATCGCCGTGGGCGCGGACCCGGCGGAGGCGTACCGCAAGGCGCTGTCGACGGATCCCACCAGCGCGTTCGGCTCGGTGATCGCCTTCAACAGCGCGGTGACGGAGCAGGCCGCCGCCCTCCTGCGCCCCAACTTCGTGGAGGCGATCGTCGCCCCGTCGTTCCACCCGGCCGCGCTGAAGCTGCTGGCGGAGAAGAAGAACCTGCGCCTCATCACCCTCCCCACGGCGGATTCGGGGGATGAGCTGGACTTCAAGCGCGTCCGCGGCGGCTTCGTGGCGCAGGCGCGGCTGGCGATGCGCTTTCCCGAGAACGGCTGGCGGGTGGTGACGAAGCGCGCGCCGAGCGCGGAGGAGATGGACGACCTGCGCTTCGCCTGGCGCGCGGTGGCGACAGTGAAGTCCAACGCCATCCTGCTGGCGCGCGGCGGGATGGCGCTGGGGATCGGGGCGGGGCAGATGAGCCGCGTGGACAGCTCGCGCATCGCGGTGATGAAGGCGCGCGACAACGGCTTCGACCTGGCCGGCGCCGCGCTGGCCTCCGACGCGTTCTTCCCCTTCCGCGACGGCGTGGACACCGCGGCCGGGGCGGGCGTGCGCTCCATCATCCAGCCCGGCGGCTCCGTCCGCGACGAGGAGACCATCGCCGCCGCGGACGAGCACGGGATCGCGATGGTGTTCACCGGCCGCCGTCTCTTCCGCCATTGAGATGAGATGAGGACGATGCGATCGACCGCCGCCGTCCTTCTCCTCGCCCTCTCCGCGTGCACGCGCTGGGGAAGCGCGCAGTCCGGCATCTTCCGCGAGATCACGATCGGCGACGGCAGCCAGGAGCTGAAGCTCGGCGCGCCGATTCGCGACGACGTTCAGCCGCTGCTGGTGGCCGCCGGCAAGGACACGTACCGCGTGCGGCCGGGGATGTACGGCGGCGCGGACTCCATCACCGTGTCCACGCGCCCGGACGGCACCGTGCGCTGCATCGCGTTCGCGTACGGGCCCGGCGAATCGTACGACTTCATCGTCGCCGGGTACGAGCAGGACCTGGGCGCGCCCGCCACCCGCTTCACCTCGCCCGACAGCCTGCGCCAGATCACGGAGTGGCACGATGCGCGGACGGCGTTCGTCGTGACCCGCGAGGGCGGACGGGTGTCGTCCATGCTCTGCGAGCCGGACCGCATCGAAGGCGGGCAGAAACCCGCGGTCACCGTGGGCGGAGCCAATCCCGCCAGGGGCTGAACGCCTTCCGAGATCCACATCCCTCCGGATTCCTCACCGAGCCCTGTCCCCCGGATGGGACAGCGGGATGCGAAAGGGCGGACCTCGGTCCGCCCTTTCGCCGTTGTTGTGCATCGCCGCGCGGGCGAACACATTCCGAGCGCTTCCTTCCGATCTCTCCGGCGCGGGCGAATCTCCCCGCCACCTCCACCCATCTCCGCACCGCATCCATGACCGGCTTCGTCCAGAGGCTCCTGCACCGCACCGGCGTGCACCTCGCCCGTTATCCGCTGCGCTCCGAGTACGAGAACGTGCTGCACGACTTCCTGGCCGGCTTCGGCGTGGGGTGCGTGCTGGACGTGGGCGCGAACGTGGGCCGCTTCGGGCTGGCGCTGCGCCGGCTGGGGTACGGTGGACGGATCGCGTCGTTCGAGCCCGTCGCGGCCACCTTCGAGCGGCTGCGGGCGCGCGCGGCCGGCGACCCGCGCTGGGAGGCGCACCGCATGGCGCTGGGCCTAGTGGACGGCGAGGCGGAGATCCGCACCTTTCCCGGCCACGAGAACGCCACGCTCGCGCGCCTGGGCGACTTCGCGCGCGAGTGGCTGCCCTCCGCGCTGAAGGACGAGGGCTCCGAGCGCGTACCGGTCCGCCGCCTCGACACGCTGCTCGCGGACGGGACGGTCGAGCTGGACGCGCCGGCGTTCCTGAAAGTCGACGCGGAGGGGTTCGACTGGCAGGTGATCGAGGGCGCCGGCTCGCGCGTGGAAGGCTTCGTGGGATTGCAGATGGAGATGATGGTGCAGCCGATGTGGCCCGACGCGCTGCCGTTCGGCGCCTCGGTCACGCGGCTGGCGGAGATGGGATTCGAGCCGGTCGCATTCTCCGTGGCCAACCGCGCGCGCTTCTCGGCGATCGTGGTCGACGGCCTGTTCCGCAACGCGCGCTTCGCCCCCGACCCCGCCCGTGCCGCGGAGATGTGGAATCCCGCGGGGATGGGACTGTCGCCACAGGTGTGGACGCATCCGGCCGATGCCGAGCCCTCCAGCCGCGACAGCGCCGGCGCATCCTGGACCGCGTAGGGCGGGGGCGGCCGTCGCTTGCACAATGTCCCGTTCAGTGCCGCGATTCTTCACATCCGTTTACATTGGGGGACGAATCGGCTTCTCCGCAGTGACTCCCGATCCCCATCCAAGCGATGCGCAGAATCTTCCTCATCGCCCTCGCCGCCGTGCCGCTGTGCGCGACCGCCGCGGCCGCGCAGCAGGGCTCCACGCCGATGCAGCAGGGCAATCGCGTCATCGAGTTCCGCGCTGACGTCGGCATGTCCGAAGACACGCTGGCGTTCGCGCCGGAGCTGGTGTGGAGCATGGTGCCGCACGTCTTCAACGAGCTGGGGCTCCCCGCCACCGAGAGCGCCGACAGCACCGACCACGCGTTCCTCACTCCGTACCTGGAGGTGCGCGGGCAGCTCTTCGGCCGCCGCAACCACGACTTCTTCCAGTGCCAGGACAACGGATTCGGGATGGAGCTGGCGGACAACGCCAACATGATCATCGCCATGCTCATGCGGGTGGTGCCCGCGGGCGACGGGCGCACGATCCTGCGCACGCAGGTGGACGGCCACGCCCGCCGCCGCGACATCGCCACCAACGTGGTCGACTGCGCCTCCACCGGCGTCCTCGAGAAGGCGCTCGCCGAGATGGTCACCCAGCGCCTGCGCGAGATGCCGACGGCAGCGGCGCCGTGAGCGGCCACGCGAGGGCATGGGGCGGGAGGGCGGCTGCGAGGCCGCCCTCTTTTTCTGAATCGAGGGAAGATGGACAGTCCTGTGGGCACCCGTTACCTTGTGAAGAATCTCAAACAGGAGCCGGGAGATGACTCAGCCGCTTCAGGATGAAGATGAAGATCCCGCCGAGGTCGAGCGTGCGTGGGATGACGAGATCCTTCGCCGCGTCGCCGAGCTCGAAGCCGGCACGGCTGAGTTGATCCCGGCCGAAGAAGTCTTCGCCGAACTTCGCGTCCGTTCCCGCCGGTTCGCGGCTGCTGGTGGTGATGATGAGCCAGCATAGCGATCCTACGCTTGACCGCATCCGGCAGGTGCGGCACGAGATTTCGGAGGCTGTCGGCCACGATCCCCATCGGCTGGTCGAGTACTACATGCGGCTGCAGGAGCAGCATCGCAACCGGCTCGTGGATACAGCTGAAATCCCTCCCCCAGCGAAGTCCGCGGCCTGATCACCCGGAAAACCGCCGACGAACGCGCGCGCAGCGAATCCCTGCGCGCGCGTTCGTCGCGTCCGATCGATTCGAATCCCGGCCCCGTCAGATCCGCGCGCGGTTGCACGTTTGACGGAATCCGGCCGCCGGGGTACTTTGCGGCTTCCACCCCCGGACGGACCTGAGAGCTTGCGCGGACTGATCTTCGACCCCTTCGCCGGGATCAGCGGCGACATGACGGTGGGCGCCCTGCTGGACTTGGGGCTCCCGCTGGAGTGGCTGCAGTCCTTCGTCGCGTCGCTGAACCTGGGCGACGTGCGCGTGGGCGCCGAGCGCGTGAACCGCAAGGGAATCGCCGCCACGCGCCTGCTGCTGGAGCTGCCGCACGAGCACGCCCATCGCCATCTGCACCACGTGGTGAAGATCATCGAGGGCACCGGCGTGGCTCCCGAGGTGCGCGACCGCGCGGTGCACGCCTTCACCCTGCTGGCGCAGTCCGAGGCCGAGGTGCACGGGACGACCGTGGAGCGCGTGCACTTCCACGAGGTGGGCGCAGTGGACGCCATCGTCGACATCCTCTCCGCCGTCGCGGGGTGCGCGGAACTGGGCGTGACCGAATACTACACGCGCCCGGTGGCGCTGGGCCGCGGCTGGGTGGACATGGCGCACGGGCACTTTCCCGTGCCCCCGCCGGCGGTGCTCAAGTTGTTGAACGGCATCGAGGTAACGGACCCATCGTTCGAGGGCGAGTGTACCACGCCGACCGGTGCCGCCCTGATCGCCGCGCTCACCGGCGGCCGCGCCGCGCCCGCCGCGTACACCCCGCTGGCCAGCGGCTTCGGTGCCGGCACGCGCGACCCGCAGGACCGCCCCAACGTCCTCCGCCTGGTGCTCATCGAGCCGCGGGAAGCGGAGGGGGATGGAGATCAGGTGCTGGTCGTGCAGTGCGACGTGGACGACCTGCCGCCCGAGTACGTGCCGCCGCTGATGGAGGCGGTGCTGGCCGCCGGCGCGCTGGACTGCACCGTCACGCCGGTGGGGATGAAGAAGGGGCGCCCGGGCTTGCGGATCGAGGCGCTGGCGCAGCCGGCCACGCTGGACGCGGTGAGCGGCGCGCTCTTCCACGCCGGCTCGTCGATCGGCGTGCGCTGGTGGCCGGTGTCGCGCGCGGTGCTGCCGCGGCGGGTGGAGACCGTGACCTGGCGCGGCGAAGAGGTGCGGGTGAAGCGCTCGCGGCTCCCCGGCGGGGGCGAGCGGGCCAAGCCCGAGTTCGAGGACGTGGCGCGCGCCGCCGGGCGGCTGGGGATTTCCCCGCTGGCGGCGTACCGCGCCATGCTGTCGGAAGGCGTGGCGGCCGAGGGGTGAAGCCCCGCGGCCGCCCTCCCCTGTCCCCGTCCGCGCAAAGCGCGGGCGGGCGGAACACCAATCCCACGGAGGACACCCGATGAACACCCGGAACGGGCTGCGGCTGGCCCTGGGCGCCGCGGCGCTCGGCACCCTGCTGGCGAACGGCGGGGCGGTCGCGCAGGGGAACCGCGCCGGCGCCGCGTCGCTGCCGCAGGTGGCCTGCGCCAGCGGCGTGAAGGTGTCGGCCGCCGCGGCCGACGCGCAGGCGGTGATCAACCAGACCTACCTGCCGCGCAACGCCAACAACAAGCCGGCGCTCTTCCAGCAGGCGTACGACAAGGCCATGGCGGGCACGCAGGCCGACCCCAACAACCCGTTCAACTACTTCGTGGCGGCCAGCGCCTCGGCGGGGCTGAACCAGCCGGCTCGCGCCGACTCGCTGTACGCGCGCACCATCCAGCTCTGCCCCGAGTTCGCCAGCGAGGTGGAGCCGCAGCGCAAGACGCTGGGCGGGCAGGCGATGGAGTCGGCGCGCGTGGCCATCGCCGAGAAGCACGACACCGCGGCGGCCATCTCGCTCTGGCAGACGGCCTCGCAGCTGGACAGCACGCTGACCGACGCCTCGTTCTACGCGGCGTACTTCAGCGCGCGGCGCGGCAACCTGGCGGCGGCCATCCCGTCGTACCGCCGGCTGCTGGCGGGCCCGGCCCCGGCGGCCACCGACACCAACGCCATCGAGCGGCGCAACGTGGCGCTGGACGAGATCCTGGGCTACGCCGGCCAGCAGATCAACGACCAGAAGTACGCCGAGGCCGACGCCATGCTGCGCGACCTGCAGCGCATCGACCCCAACAACCGCAACGTGCTGTACTACCGCTCGCTGGCGCTGTACAAGATGGAGCGCTGGGGCGACCTGCTGCCCATCACCGAGAAGGTCACGCAGATCGACCCGCTGAACGAGAACGAGTGGCTGATCGCGTTCGCGGCGCACAAGGGGCTGGCCGACGCGGCCAAGGCGCAGAACAACACCACGGCCGAGCAGCAGCACCGCATGGCCGCCATCCGCCTGCAGAACCCCGATTCGCTGCAGGTGACGGTGGACCAGGTGGGGCTGGCCATCAGCGGCGGCAGCGTGACGCTGCGCGGGGTGGTGAAGGGCGCCGCCGCGCGCCCGGGCACCGCCATCAAGCTGGAGTTCACCCTGGCCGCCCCCACGGGCGACGTGGGAACGGGCACCGTGACGGTCGCCGCGCCGGCGCGCGGCCAGACGGCCAACTTCGAGCTCCCCGTCCAGGTCACCGCCTCGCCCACCACGTTCCGGTACCGATTGGTGCCATGACGCGCACAACGGCGTAGCGGACGAAGGGCGGCTCCCGGCGCGGGGGCCGCCCTTCGGCGTGAAGTGCGGAAGTGCGTGAGTGCGGAAGTGCGAGAGTGCGAGAGTGCGGAAGTGCGAGAGTGCGAGAGTGCGAGAGTGCGAGAGTGCGAGAGTGCGAGAGTGCGAGAGTGCGAGAGTGCGTGCGTGACGTGCGTGAAATGCGGCGGCGGTGTGGAAGCGGGAGTGCGTGAGTGCGTTGGCTCGATGCGGGATGGGATTTCTGCGGGTCGGAAAGATCCGAAAATGCGAGTGAACTCGCGGCTACAACGGCACGCAGTCCGCCTGCGCGGACATCACATCCGTGCGTCCGCGGGTTCGGTGCGCGTGGATGGGGTCCGATGTCCTGAGCCGCATCGCCAAACGAATCCCCGCACTCACGCACTCACGCACTTCCGCACTTCCTTTCTTCCCCCCGCACGCATCTTGCGCAAACCCCGCTCGCGGCGAACGTTTTCCCCGCGCGAGCACGATCGAACCGAAAAGCGGACCGGAGCCCCTCATTTGTCCGAGATTACCGAAGCGACCTACACCTGCCCGCGCTGCGACGCGGAGTACACCAGCGGCGACGACGCCTGCCCCCTCTGCGGCGCCATTCGCGAGGGCGAGGTGCCGTGCGACGACGATCCGGGGCGCATGGCGCACTCGCGCTGCGTGATCTGCGGCCGCGCCGTCTGCGGCGACCGCCCCGAGGGGCGCCAGGCCGCGCTCTGCCCCGACCACCGCGACATCCCGGTGATCGAGGGGTTCGCGCAGGTCTACACCAACAGCAACGAGTTCGCGGCGCAGCTGGTGGTGGAGAACCTGCGAGCCGAGGGGCTGGACGCGACGCTCTTCTCGCAGTCCGACCGCTCCTTCCCCATGGACCTGGGCGAGCTGAGCATCGCCCGCGTGCTGGTGCCGACCTTCCAGTACGAGCAGGCGCTGCAGATCATCCGCGAGTACATGGACACCGAGGGCGAGGTGACCTTCGCCTGCCCCAGCTGCGGCGACGTGTACGAGCCCGGCCAGGAGACCTGCACCAACTGCGGCGCGCAGCTGGTCGGCTGAAGCACAGGGCCCCCCGCGCGGGCCGGCGGGCGAGCGGTTCCCAGCGGGGCCGCTCGTTCGTTTGAAGAGTGCGAAAGTGCGAGAGTGCGAGAGTAACAACTCGGCACTCAGCACTCAGCACTCAGCACTTCGCACTTAGGACTTAGGACTTAGGACTTAGGACTTAGCACTCGGGACTCCCCGGTTTGGTGAATCGTCAATCCATCAGGACAGGCAAGTGAAGCTACCCGTGGTGGCCGTCGTGGGGCGGCCGAACGTCGGAAAGTCCACCTTCTTCAACCGCGTGCTGGGCCAGCGCCTCGCCATCGTCGAGGACCGGCCCGGGGTGACGCGCGACCGCAACTTCGCCCGCGCGGAGTGGGCCGGGCGCCAGTTCTACCTGGTCGACACCGGCGGGATGGTGGAGGGGAGCGACGAGCCGATGGACCGGCTGATCCGCGACCAGGTGATGGCGGCCATCGGCGAGGCCGACGTGCTGGTGCTGATCACCGACGGCAAGGCCGGGCCGCACCCGCTGGACTACGCCATCGCCGAGCGCCTGCGCCGCGCCGCCAAGCCCACGCTCCTGCTGGTGAACAAGGTCGACAACCTGGGCTCGGCCAACGCCACGCAGCACCACGACTTCTGGGACATGGGCCTGGGCGAGCCGTACCCCGTCTCCTCCACCAGCGGCAAGGGGAGCGGCGACGTGCTGGACCAGATCGTGGCCCACCTCCCCGAGGTCGAGGGCGAGGAGGAGGAGTCGCTGCGCGTGGCGGTCATCGGCAAGCCCAACGTGGGCAAGTCGTCGTTCGTCAACCGCCTGCTGGGCGAGGAGCGGCTGGTGGTCAGCGACGTGGCGGGGACCACGCGCGACGCCATCGACACCCCCATGCAGTACAAGGGGAAGCGGCTCATCTTCATCGACACCGCCGGCCTCCGCCGCCAGTCGAAGATCGGCGAGGGGGTGGAGTTCTACTCGGCCATCCGCACCGAGCGGGCGATCGAGCGCGCCGACGTGTGCCTGCTGCTGCTGGACGCCACCTCCGGACCGATCTCCGTGCAGGACCTGAAGGTCGCGGAGAAGGCGTGGGACGCCGGGTGCGGGCTGATCCTGGTGGTCAGCAAGTGGGACCTGGTGGAGAAGGAGACGATGACGGCGCCGCAGTTCGAGAAGGAGATCCGCGACCGCGCGCCGTTCCTGAAGTGGGTGCCCATCCTCTTCACCAGCGCGGTGACGGGGCAGCGCGTGCACCGCGTGCTGGAGCTGATCGTGGAGGTGCAGGAGCAGCGGATGCGCCGCATCGCCACGCACGAGGTGAACGAGGTGATGCGGGCGCTGGTCACCCGCGCCAAGCCGCCGGCGTACATGAACCACCCGGTGAAGCTGCTGTACGCCACGCAGGTGGCTGTCGCGCCGCCCACGTTCGTGATCTTCAGCAACCACCCGGACGCGATCGCGGAGAGCTACCAGCGCTACATCCAGAACGGCTTCCGCGACGCATGGGGATTCAACGGCGTGCCGCTGCGCATCAACCTCCGCCAGCGCGGCGAGGACGAGGAGTAGCGCGCTCTCCGCGGGAGATGCGGGCGCTGGGGCGGGGGAATGGCTTCAGGGTCCGGCGCGGGCCGGTGAATGGAATTCACCGGCAACAACCGCACGAAGTCCCTGCGGGACTGCGGCCGAGGCATCCCGGCGCTGAATCCGCATTGGTGCGGCCGCGGGGATGCTTGACTCGCGCGCCGAAGGTGAGGCTCGCGCCGGGATGTCCGCGAAGGCGGACTGCGCGCCGTTGTAGCCGCGAGTTCACTCGCATTTTCTCGCACCAACGCCTGAGGGCGCGGTCCTCGATCTGCAGGACTCGACCACCCCGACCCTGACCGACACCGCCGGATGACCCGTCCGCTCCTGTTCGTGCTGCTCGCCTACCTGTGGGGCGCGATCCCGGCCAGCTGGATCGCGGGGAAGATGCGCGGCATCGACCTGCGCCGGCACGGCAGCGGCAACCTGGGCGCCACCAACACCTTCCGCGTGCTGGGCGCGAAGGTCGCCGCGCCGGTGATGGTGTTCGACATCCTCAAGGGCCTTCTCCCCGTCGTCCTCTTCAGCCAGTGGGACGGTTCGGCGGACTGGCGCTGGGAGCTGGCGTACGGCGCCGCGGCCATCGTGGGCCACGTCTTCTCCATCTACATGCGCTTCAGGGGCGGCAAGGGCGTGGCCACCTCGGCGGGGGTGATGCTGGCCGAGGCGCCGGTCGCGCTGGGTGTCGGCCTGGTCATCTGGCTGGTCGTTCTCCGTACCACGCGGATGGTTTCGGCGGCCTCGATCGCGGCGGCGCTGGCGGTGCTCGGGCTGCTCTTCGTCACCCCCGTCCGCCCGGAGATGCGCATCCTGGGGTGCGCTGTCTGTCTCTTCGTCATCTTCGCGCACCGGGCCAACATCCAGCGCATCCGGAACGGCACCGAGTCGCGCTTCGGCGAGGGGAGCAGGGCGGACGAGGCCACCGTGGGCGCCGCCGCCGTCACCGCGGACGGAGAGGAGGCGCGATGAGCGGGCGTGCCGCCGTGATCGGCGCCGGGAGCTGGGGAACGGCGCTGGCCAACCTGCTGGCCAAGAAGGGTACGGAGACCGTTCTCTGGAGCTACGAGGCCGACGTGGCCGCTACGGTGAACGCCGACCACGCCAACCCGCGCTACCTGGAGGGCGTCGCGCTGGCCCCCTCGCTCCGCGCGACGGGGGAGATGGCCGAGGCGCTGGCGGGCGCGGACCTGGTCGTCTCCGTCTCGCCCTCGCACGTGGTGCGGCGGGTGATGGGGGATGCGGCGCGCTTCATCGAGCCCGGCGCGGTGGTGGTCAGCGCCAGCAAGGGGATCGAGAACGAGTCGCTGATGACGATGGACGAGGTGCTCGCCGAGGTCCTCGCGGGCGCCGGCGCCGCCGGGTGCGCCTACCTCTCCGGCCCCAGCTTCGCGCTGGAGGTGGGGATGGAGCACCCGACCGCCGTGACCATCGCGGCCACGAGCGAGGAGGTGGCGCGGCGCGCCCAGGAGGCGTTCCAGACGCGCTATTTCCGCGTGTACACCAGCACCGACGTGCGCGGGGTGGAGCTGGGCGGCTCGCTGAAGAACGTGATCGCCATCGCCGCGGGGGTGGTGGACGGGCTGGGGTTCGGCAACAACTCGCGCGCGGCGCTCATCACCCGCGGGCTGGCCGAGATCACGCGCCTGGGGGTGGCCGCCGGCGCCGACCCGCGCACCTTCGCGGGGCTGGCGGGGATGGGCGACCTGATCCTGACCTGCACCGGCGCGCTCAGCCGCAACCGCTCGGTGGGCGTGGAGCTGGGCCGCGGCCGCACGCTGGACGACATCCTGGGCGGGATGGTGCAGGTGGCCGAAGGCGTCCGCACCGCGAAGAGCGCGCACGGCCTGGCCCGCAAGCTGGGGATCGAGATGCCCATCGTCGACACGATGCACGCGATCCTCTTCGAGGGGCTGGACCCGCGCGAGGCCGTGACCACGCTGATGCTGCGCGAGCCCAAGGCGGAGGTGTGGGGGTAGGGCGGAAGGGCGAATGAATTCGCGGCAACAACGGCCCGAAGTCCGCCTTCGCGGACTCGCGGCCGCGACATCCGGGCGGCGGTGACGGCACGGGAGCAGGTGAAAAAAAGGGAGGAGCCCGCGCGGGCTCCTCCCTTTTTTCACCTCTGGCAACGCACGAGGGCGAGACCGGAGGGGCTACTGAACGGCGCAGATCTCCTGCCGGATCTGCCTGGGGTCGGTGGGGCACTGGTTGGGGTCGGTCACCATCACCCACAGGTACCCGGTCGAGGTGGCCCCGGATGCATCGGTGGCCACCACCTGGAGCTGGAAGGCGCTGAAGTCGGCGTAGCCGCTGTACGACGGGCCGGTTCCCACCACCTGCCCGTCGCGGTACCAGGTGTACGTGAACGGGGGCTGGCCCCCGGTGGTGGTGGCCGCCCAGTACGCGTAGTCACCCGGCGCCACGCTCGACGGGCCCGAGATCCCCACCGCCAGCGGACGCTGATAGGTCAGGGCCGCGTACGCGTTCACCACGCGGTTCGGGCCCTCGGCCGTGTTCACGAGACGTTCCCAGACCTGCGACACCGTCTCGTTCGGGTAGTACGAACGGATCAGCCCCACGATCCCGGCGACGTTGGCGGTGGCGGCGGAGGTGCCGCCCGTCTCGGTGTAGATGCTGGGGGAGCCGGCGTCGCAGGTGTACTGCTGATAACACGTCGCCCCCATCGTCGCTCCGCCGGCGAAGCCGGAGACGTCGCGCGCCGCGGTGCTGTACACGTTGTTTCCGGCCGCGTCCACCCCCGCGATTCCCATCACCACGTCGTAGGACGCGGGCTCCACGGCCGAGGCGCCCACGGTATTGCCCGTCGCCGCGACCAGGAACACGCCGTAGGTGTTGCGGGCGGTGGACAGCGCGCGGTACACGTCGCTGTTGAAGCTGCCGCTGAAGCTCATCGACAGGACGCTGAAGCGCCGGGCGGCCGCATAGTTCACCGCGCGGGCGAAATCGTCATCCTCGAGGCAGTACGAGCTGTTGCCGAAGATGTCGTCGTCGCAGTGCCCCGAGATGTGGGTGTTCCAGGCGATCTTCATGCTGTACGTGGTGGCGAACGGCGCGATCCCCACGTATCCGATGCCGTTGTCGTTCGAGGCCACCAGGCCCACCATCGCCGTGCCGTGGATGTTGTCGTCGTACGGCGAGCAGGCGCCGGAGTTGGCGCTTCCGCACAGGTCGTCGATGAAGCCCCTGGCGATGACCCCGTAGCTGCCGAAGTACTGGCCGTCGTCGTGGAAGGCGCCCGTGTACGTGCTCCGCGCCAGCCCGCTGTCGAGGATCCCGATCACGGCACCGCTGCCGCGGGTGAGGTCCCACGCCTGCGGGATCTTGTGCACGGTGTGCTTGGTGTCGATGGGATTGCTGCCGACGGGCGCGGCCTGGAGCCGAACGGGCCGCGCCCGGACGGCGCTGACGTAGTCCACGTTCGGGTGCCGCAGCAGCGCGTTCAGCGCGCCGAGCCGGGCCGGCTCTTCCAGGCGCACGATCAGCAGGGGAAGCGCGTCCATCCGCTCCACCGAGGCCACGCCCGAGTGCTCGAGCGCGTGGATGACCGCGTCCATCGACGCGCCGCGCACCTTGTCCGGCCCCAGCGTGTTGCGCCGCGCCGCTCCGGGCACGTCGGCCGGAAGGGCGATGGTCTCCCGGCCCGACGAGGGGAGATCCAGGAAGAACTGGGCGGAAGGGCGGGGTGTGCTGGTGTCCTTGATCCACACCAGCACCTTGCCGCCGGGACCGATCTCCTTCAGCGCCTGCGCGAACGCGGCCGGGTCGCCGGTGATGAGGTCGCCCCGCTCGGTGCGGAGCGTGGCCGGCGCCACGGCCGCCGACAGGTCCGGCGCGCTGCGCGGGTTGGAAGGAGCGATTTCGTCGCGGCAGGCGCCGAGCAGCAGCGCCGAGGCCACGGCAGGCACCGCGGCGGCCAGGCGCAGCCGGGTACGCCTGAACGCAGGAACACGAGAACGCATGGGGGTCTCCGGGTGGGGGAGAGTGAGTGAACCGCCGGATAGGGCGCACGAAGGTACCGGTTGACGCCTGATTTTGTCAAGGCGTCAATTGAACGATCCTCCTGATCAATGTCTTGTTCAATCCATTTGCAACTGATGGCGATAGAAGAGGTAATGGATCAGGCCCTCCCCTTGGTCCGGGCTGCCGGCGATTGTGGTTTGATTCGGCTCCCGATTTGGATCGGCCATTTACCGAGCCTGGACGAAGCTCCCCGGCCGGTGAGTGCCATCCCGCTCCGCGGCCGCTGTTGCCCATGGTCGGACGGAGCTAAGATCATGGCGCCCGCTCTGGCTGATGCGGGCGGCCGCGAATGGCGCCGGGAGAGTGGGTCGGCATCCAACGAACAGACTCGATGAAGCGTCCGCAGCGGGAGTTCTACTCAATCGGCGAGGTGTGCGAGCTGTTCGACCTGAAGCCGCACGTGCTGCGCTACTGGGAGACGCAGTTCCCCGCGCTCAGCCCGCCCAAGAACCGCGCCGGCAACCGCGTGTACCGCCAGCGCGACCTGGAGCTGATCGCCCTCATCCAGCACCTGGTGCGCGACGAGCGCTACACCATCGAGGGCGCCCGCGCGCGCATCGACGAGCTGAAGCAGGAGGGCGCCGCCGCCGACGTGGCCGGCGCCGCGCTGGAGAAGAGCTTCGTGCGCTCGCTGCGCGCCGAGCTGGAGGAGCTGCTGGAGATCCTGACCCCGCCGTCCGGTTGATAAGCCCCACCCCACCCGATACGTTGCCCGCCACGGACGCGTGAGGGATGCGCGCCCGAAGGGCCGGGACACCGCCGCGCGCACTCCGATGCCCTCCGACCGCATCGAAGCCCGGCGCGGCGGGGGCCCGGCGCCGTTGGGCACAGCTGTATCGTGCCCTACGGCGCGCGCAGCCCGGCCCGGAGCGCAGCGGAGGGACACGCCCAAACCCCGCTCCTTCCAGCACTTCCGCGTTACGCACCGATGCTGATTCTGTGCACGAACGACGACGGCTACCTGGCCCGCGGGCTGCGCGTGCTTTCCGGCGCGGCGCAGGCGCTGGGCGAGGTGCACGTGGTCGCGCCGGACCGCGAGCAGAGCGCCACCAGCCACTCGCTGACCATGCACGTGCCCATCCGCGAGCGCTCCGTCGGCGAGCGCACGCACTCGGTGAGCGGCACGCCCACGGACTGCGTGTTCCTGGCCGTGCAGGAGCTGCTGCCGCGCCGGCCGGACTTCGTGCTGAGCGGGGTGAACCACGGCATGAACATGGGCGAGGACGTGCTCTACTCCGGCACCGTGTCGGCGGCGATGGAGGCCACCGTGTTCGGCATTCCCGCGGTGGCGCTGAGCTACGCGGGGCGCACCGACGTGGAGCACCTGGAGGCGTACGGGCCGCTGCTGGAGCGGCTGCTGGCGCAGATCGTGTCGCACGACGGCTTTCCGCGCGAGACGCTGCTGAACGTGAACCTCCCGCCGATCTCCCCGTCCGACGTGAAGGGGGTGATGGTGACGCGGCTGGGGCGGCGCTCGTTCAGCGACTCGTACGTGCGCGGGACGGACCCCAGCGGGCGGCCGTACTACTGGATCGGCGGCGGCTCGATCGAGTGGGCTACCGAGGAAGGGACGGACTTCTTCGCGATCGACAACGGGTACATCTCGGTGACGCCGCTGCACCTGGACCTGACCAACCATGCGCTGATCGAGGGCGTGGGGGGATGGGGACTCTCGGTATGAGCGACCGCTTCACGGCGCAGCGGCGCGCGCTGATCAACCGCATGCAGGAGCGCGGGATCCGCGACCTGAACGTGCTGCGCGCCTTCGACCTGGTCCCCCGCCACCTCTTCGTTCCCCAGGCGGTCGGCCACCGCGCGTACGAGGATTCGCCGCTCCCCATCGGCTTCGGGCAGACGGCGTCGCAGCCGTCGCTGCAGGCGCTGTACATGCAGCTGCTCCAGATCGGCCGGAACGACCGGGTGCTGGAGATCGGCACCGGCTCGGGGTTCCAGACGGCGGTGCTGGCCCAGCTCGCCGACCGCGTCTACTCGGTCGAGCGCATCCGCGAGCTGTCGACGCGCGCGCGCGAGGTGCTGGACGGGATGCGCATCTCCAACGTGGCAATCCTGGTGGGCGACGGCACTATCGGCTGGAGCCGCTACGCGCCGTACGACGCCATCCTGGTGGCCGCCGGCGGCCCGGAGGTGCCCCAGCCGCTGCTGGACCAGCTCGCGGACGGCGGGCGGATGCTGGTCCCTGTCGGCACGCGCGAGTCGCAGCGCCTGGTCCTCGTCCACCGCCGCGGCGACTCGTTCCACTACGACGACGTGGCCGAGTGCACCTTCGTGCCGCTCCTCGGCCGCTTCGGCTGGGCGGACGAGCGCGTGGGCGGGTGATCGGGCGTCGCATCATCACCGGCAGGGGCGGCCTGGGCGTGGGTGGAAGGGTGGAAGGGTGGAAGGGGGTGGAAGGGCGATTGAAATCGCGGCAACAACGGCCCAAAGTCCGCCTTCGCGGACTCCCAGCCTCGGCATCTCCGCTCGATTCGAGCCAGTAGAATGCCTCCAAGATCGCCTCCCCACTCCGATGCCGAGCCGAACAGCCTCGCGCAGTTTGCGAGGCTTCCCGTGGTTGTTGCTGCGGCTTCAGCCGCCGGTGGGAGGCTTGGGCGTGGGTGGAAGGGCGATTGAAATCGCGGCAACAACGGCCCGAAGTCCGCCTTCGCGGACTCCCCGCTCGGGCATCTCCGCTCGATTCAAACCGGTAGAACGCCTCCAGTCCGGCTCCCCACCTCCGATGCCGAGCCGAACAGCCTCGCGCAGTTTGCGAGGCTTCCCGTGGTTGTTGCTGCGGCTTCAGCCGCCGGTGGGAGGCTTGGGCGCTCCAGCCGCTCTGGCGCGGAGGGATGCAGTCCGCTCGGCCGCGGGGGCGTTGCGGCGGCTGTCCAAAAGCGACCTCAACCGGCCGCAAAGGGTTCGCATTCGTTGACTTCCGGGCGTCTGCGCCGTACGTTCCCGAGACAGATTCCCATCTCCCCATCCCAGCCCCTCGCCCGGACGCCCCGATGAGCGATCAGCCCGGCATTCCCGCGATCACGGTCTTCCCGCCCTTCAATCCCGCGCCGCGCCAGGCCGAGCCCGCTCCCGAGCCCATCCGCGACCAGGCCCCGCCCCCCGCGGAGCCGGAAGCCGCGACCGAGCCCGAGCGCGCCGCCCCGTCGTGGGATGCCGCCGCCCCGTCGTGGGATGCCGCCGCCCCCGCCGCGCCGATGCCGTGGGACTTCGAGGCGCCCGCACCGGAGGCCGGCGCCCCGGCGGACGAGGCGGAGCAGGCGGAGGACAACGACGAGGACCTCCCCTGGCTGGAAGTCCCCGCGCCGCCGCGCGTGCACGAGGCCGGCGAGGCGGAGGAGATCAAGGCCGAGGACGCGCCCAACTGGATGGACTGGGTCCGCACCGACGAGCAGGATGCGGCGCCCGAGGCCGCCACGCCCATCGAGGAGCTGGCCGACGACGCGCAGCCCTGGGCGCCCGAGGTGGAAACCGCCGCCGACGCGTGGCAGCCGCCCGCCGAGGAGTGGAAGGCGCCCGAGAGCGAGGCCGCCGAGGAGCCGTGGCGCGCCCCCGATGCCCCGCAGGCCGCCGCCGACGCCTGGAGCGCGCCCGACTCCCCCGCACAGCCGCTGGTAGATGAGCAGCCCGCGCATCCCGCGGCCGAGGCGGAGTTCGACCTCCCCGAGCCCGAGTTGTACGACCTGCCGGACGTCACGCCGTCCGCCGCTGCGCCCGCCGCGGAAGCGGCCGAGGGGCCGGAGGCCGAGCCCGCGTGGGAGCTCCCCGCTGCGGACGTCACCACCGGCTCGGACGCGCCGCCTGCGTGGGAGTCGTTCGGTGCCCCCTCCGCCGAGGTCGCCGCGGAGGAGGCCTGGACCGCGCCCGAGGGGGTGAACGAGCCCACGCCCCCCGCGCAGCCCGCCGCCGCGCAGGCCCACGTCTCCGGCGCGTTCGGGGAGGTGGCGGAGCGGCTGCAGGCCATCGCCGACCAGCTGCGCAGCGACCCCGCGGGGTTCCTGGCCGGGGCGCAGGGCGGGGGAGACCCGCTCGGCCTGCTGGTCGCCGGCTTCGTGCTGGGCTACAGGGCGCACCACGGCGCCTGACCGGCCCGAATGGCAGACGGCGTCCGCCGGCGCGCACCGCGCGCCGGCGGAC
>NZ_DATIND010000050.1 GCF_035474595.1 Longimicrobium sp. | reverse complement strand
ACGGGGGACTGGGGGGCGCCGGTGGCTGCGGTGCGCGGGTCCGGCGTCGCGCCCTCACCGGCCGGCCCAGGCCGTCCACCTCACCCGTACCGGGAGAGGTAGCTCGACGGGCATCGGCACAGGGATTGGCATTCTGCCCGCCCGGCTGGGTCTTTCCGCCGTTCCGCCAGCGAGGACCCGCGCGGATGCTGGACAGCCACCCTCTCCCGGGACGGGAGAGGGTCGCGCCCTCCGGCGCGGGGTGAGGGCGGCGCGAGGCCCGCGGACGGGCACCTGAGCGCCAAACACGGGGAAGCCCCGCGGTTGAAGCAGTTTCGCTACTGAACTTCGGAGACGATGGCCGAGCTGACGATCGCGGAGGTGGCGCGGGTTGCCGACGGGGAGGTGGAGGGCGATCCGGGGCTCACCGTGCGCGGCGTGAAGCCGCTGGACGAGGCCGGTCCCGGCGACCTGTCGTTCGTTGCCGAGCCCCGTTACTTCCCGTACATTGCCGCGTCGCAGGCCCGTGCCCTGCTGGTGGCGCGCGGCTCCGACGCCCCGGTGGAGGGGCGCACCGTGATCCGCGTGGACGACCCGCGGCGCGCGCTGGCCCGCATCCTGGCCGCGCTCCACCCCGAGGAACGCCCCGCGCCCGGCGTGCACCCTACCGCGGTCGTCGGCGAGGGGGTGGAGATCGATCCCACCGCGACCGTCGGTGCGTACGCGGTGATCGGCGACGGAAGCGTGATCGGCGCACGGGCGCGCATCTCCGCCCACGTGGTGGTGGGGCGCGGGTGCCGGGTAGACGCGGACGCGCTGATCCATCCCCACGTGACGCTGTACGACGGCGTCTCCGTCGGCGAGCGCTCGGTGATCCACAGCGGCGCGCGGCTGGGCTCGGACGGCTTCGGCTTCGTGCCCGAGGGCGGCCGGCTGGTGAAGGTGCCGCAGGTGGGCGGGTGCCGGATCGAGGCGGACGTGGAGGTCGGCGCCAACACCACCATCGACCGCGGCTCCATCGGCGACACGGTGGTGGGGCGGGGGACCAAGATCGACAACCTGGTGCAGATCGGGCACAACTGCCGCATTGGCCGGAGCGTGGTCATCGTCTCGCAGGCGGGGATCTCCGGGTCCACGAAGGTGGGCGACGGGGCCGTCCTCGGCGGGCAGAGCGGGTTCCAGGGGCACATCGAGGTGGGCGCCGGGGCGCGGATCGGCGCGCAGGCGGGGGTGACGGCCAGCGTGGCGCCGGGGGAGACGGTTTCCGGCTACCCGGCGCGGCCGCACCGCGAGGCGCTGCGGGTGCAGGCGGCCACGTTCAAGCTGCCGGAGCTGATGCGGCGCGTGAAGGAGCTCGAGCGCGCGGTGCTGGGTAAGGGCGCCGCGGGCTCGTAACGTTTCGTGAACACCGATCGTTCTTTCCGACGGACTGCGAGATAGATGGCGACGACGCCCAGACAGAACACCATCGCCCGCGAGGGGCGCCTGGAGGGGGTGGGGCTGCACACCGGCGCGCCGGTGAAGATGCGGATCCACCCCGCGCCCGTGAACACCGGCGTGGTCTTCCGCCGCACCGACCTTGCCGACGCGCCGCAGGTGGCCGCGCTGGTGGCCAACGTGAGCAGCACCGACCGGGGGACCACCCTCGGCTCCGGCGACGCCAAGGTGCACACCGTGGAGCACCTGCTCGCGGCCGTGGTGGCGCGGCAGATCGACAACCTGATCATCGACCTGGAGGGCCCCGAGCCGCCGGCGATGGACGGCAGCGCCCAGGGTTTCGACGCGCTGCTGGCCGAGGCCGGGGTGGAGGAGCAGGACGCGCCGGCCAAGTTCATCACCGTGGAGGAGACCTTCTCGGTGACGAAGGGGACGGCGGAGTACGTCGTCGCCCCGTCGCAGGGGTACCGGCTGTCGACGACGATCGAGTTCGACCACCCCGCGGTGGGCCGGCAGTTCGCCTCGTTCCGCGTGGGCGACGGCTCGTTCACGCGCGAGATGGCGCCGGCCCGCACCTTCTGCTTCGAGCGCGAGGTGGAGGAATTGTACTCGCGCGGGCTGGCGCAGGGGGGGACGGTGCAGAACGCGATCGTGCTGGGCGACAACGGCGGGATCGTGGCGGGGACGGAGCTGCGCTTTCCGGACGAGTTCGTGCGCCACAAGGCGCTGGACGTGGTCGGCGACCTGGCCCTGGTCGGCGCGCGGCTGAACGCGCACGTGGTGGCCGACCGGCCGGGGCACAAGGGGAACGTGGCGCTGGCAAAGGAGCTGGTGGAGCGCGCCGAGCGGAAGAAGAACACGCGGCCCATGCTGGGGATCGAGCAGATCTTCCAGTATCTGCCGCACCGCTACCCGTTCCTGCTGGTGGACCGCATCATCGAGTTCGAGGAGCGCAGGCGCATCGTGGGGCTGAAGAACGTGACAATCAACGAGCCGTTCTTCGTGGGCCACTTTCCCGGCCGCCCGGTGATGCCGGGGGTGCTGATCATCGAGGCGATGGCGCAGGTGGGCGGGCTGCTGGTGCTGGAGCAGATGGAGAACCTGGACGAGAAGGTGATCTACTTCATGTCGCTCGACAACGTGAAGTGGCGCCGGCCGGTGATCCCCGGCGACCAGATCCGCTTCGAGGTGGAGATCCTGCAGATCCGCGGATCGAACTGCCGGATGAAGGGCGTGGGGCGGGTGGACGGGCAGGTGGTGGCCGAGGCGGAGATGATGGCCCGCGTGGTGGACCGCTGAGGTGGCGATGACGATTCCTTCCACGGACGCGACGTCCGACATCCATCCCACCGCGCTGATCGACCCGTCGGCCGACCTGGCGCCGGGCGTGGTGGTGGGCGCGTACTCCATCATCGGCCCCAACGTGCGGGTCGGCGCGCGCACGCGCATCGCCAGCCACGTGCTGATCGAGCGCGACACCCGCGTGGGCGAGGAGTGCACCATCAGCCAGGGCGTGGTGCTGGGCACCGATCCCCAAGACCTGAAGTACATGGGCGAGCCCACGCTGCTCACCGTGGGCGACCGCACGGTGATCCGCGAGTACGCCACGCTGAACCGGGGGACGGCGGCCAGCGGGCTGACCTCGGTGGGCAGCGACTGCATGCTGATGGCGTACACCCACGTGGCGCACGACTGCCAGCTGGGGAACCACGTGATCCTGTCCAACGCCGTGAACATGGCCGGGCACGTGACCATCGGCGACTGGGCCATCGTGGGGGGGCTGACGCCGATCCACCAGTTCGTGCGCATCGGCGCGCACGCGTTCGTGGGCGGGGCCACGCGCGTGGCCAAGGACGTTCCCCCGTACGTGAAGGCGGCGGGGAGCCCGATGGAGCTGTACGGCTTGAACTCCGTGGGCCTGCAGCGCAGGGGGATTCCCGAGGAGGTGCGGCGCGAGCTGAAGCGCGCGTACCGCATCTTCTTCGCGTCGAACCACAACGTTGCCCAGGCCCTGGCGCGCGCCCGCGAGGAGCTGCGCGAGATCCCCGAGGTGGAGGTGTTCCTCTCGTTCTTCGAGAACTCCAAGCGCGGGGTGCAGGTGTGAGCGCAGGGGACAGGGGACAGGGGACAGGGGACAGAGGGACTGCGGCGTCCTCGCCGGGCGATGAGCGAGGTGCCGCGTGAGCGCCGTTCGCGCGGGGGTGATCGGGGCGGGGTCGCTGGGGTTCCACCACGCCCGGATCCTGCGCGGGATCACGGGGGCGGAGATGGTGGGGATCTTCGACTCCGACGCGGCGCGCGCTTCGGCCGTCTCCGCGGAGCTGGGGGTGCACGCGTTCCCCACGCGCGAGGCGCTGCTGGAGGCGGTGGACGCGGCGGTGATCGCCGTGCCCACCACGAACCACGCGGAGGTGGCGCTGGCGGCGCTGGACGCCGGGGTGCACCTGCTGATCGAGAAGCCGATCGCCGCGTCGGTGGCGGAAGCGGACGCGATCGTGGCCCGCGCGGCGGAGCGGAACCTCGTCGTCGCCACCGGGCACGTGGAACGCTTCAACGGTGCGCTGCGGGCGGTGGACCAGTACCTGGAGGATCCGCGCTTCGCCGAGTCGCACCGGCTGGCGCCGTTCGGGCCGCGGGGGACGGACGTGGCCGTGGTCCTCGACCTGATGATCCACGACATCGACCTGCTGCTGGGGCTGGTCCGCCGGCCGGTGGAGTCCGTCGATGCCGTGGGGGTGGGGGTGCTGACGGGGAACGTGGACATCGCCAACGCGCGGCTGGTGTTCGAGGGCGGCGCGGTGGCCAACATCACCGCCAGCCGCGTGTCGATGGAGCGGATGCGGAAGATCCGCTTCTTCCAGCGCTCGGGGTACATCTCGCTGGACCTGGCGAAGGGGACGGGCGAGTTCCTGCGGCTGAAGAAGGGCGCGACGATGCCCGAGGGCGACGTGAACCTCCTGTCGCTGATGAACATCGTGGAGCGGATCGAGCTGAAGGGCGACGGCACCGACGCGCTGACCAGCGAGCTGCAGGCGTGGATCGCCGCCGTACGCGGCGAGGGCCCGCTGGTGGTGAGCGGCCGCGACGGGCGCGACGCGCTGGCCGTGGCGCTCCGCATCATGGAGAAGATCGAGGACCATGCTGTCGCCGTGGCCGGAGCAGCGTAAGGCGGGGCGCTGGGGCACGACCCCGAAGCCGCCCTCGCCCATCCGCCTGGTGCTGTTCCTGATCGTCATCCTGGGCGCGATCTACTGGCTCCTGCGCGCGTCTCAGGCGGGGCGGTGAGCGCGCCCGCTTCGCGCTCGCCCGTGATCTTCATCTCCGCGGGCGAGGAGAGCGGCGACCTGCACGGCGCCGCCCTGGCCCGTGCGCTCCGGCAGCGCTTTCCCGACGCGCGGCTCATCGGCCTGGGCGGCGCGCGGATGCGGGCGGAGGGGGTGGAGCTGCTCGCCGGGCTGGACCAGCTGGCGGTGATGGGCTTCGTGGAGGTCATCCGCCATCTCCCCTTCTTCCGCGATCTGACGAAGCGCGTCCACGCGACGATCGACTCCGAGGGCGTGGACCTGGTCATCCCCATCGACTATCCCGGTTTCAACCTGCGGCTGGCGAAGCATGCGCGCGGCCGCGGGATTCCCGTGCTGTACTACATCGCGCCGCAGGTGTGGGCGTGGCACAAGGGGCGGGTGCGCGACCTGGCGCGCGATGCGGACGAGGTGGCGGTCGTCCTCCCGTTCGAGGAGGCGTTCCTGCGGCAGGCGGGGGTGAACGCGAAGTTCGTGGGCCACCCCCTTCTCGACCGCGCCGCGCCCGAGCTTTCGCGCGACGCGTGGGCGCGGGCGAACGGGCTGGACCCCGCGCGCCCGATCCTGGGCCTCTTCCCCGGCTCGCGCGCGCAGGAGGTGCGGCGGCACCTGGAGCTGTTCTCCGCCGCCGCGGAGCTGGTCGTCGCCCGAGATTCCAGCGTGCAGCCGGCGATCGCGGTGCCGCGGGGGATCGACCGCGCGGTGTACGAGGGCGCGCGCTGGCCGCGGGTGGAGGGCACGGGGGGGATGCTGCTGCAGTACGCGACCGCCGCGCTGGTGAAGAGCGGGACGACCACGCTGGAGGCCGGCATCGCCGCGACGCCGATGGTGGTGGTCTACCGCATGGCGCCGATGAGCTACGCGCTGGCCAGGCGCGTGGTGAAGGTGCCGCACATCGCGCTGGCGAACCTGATCGCGGAGCGGCGCGTGGCCCCCGAGTTCGTGCAGGACGCCGCCACCCCGCAGGCGCTGGCGGACGCGCTGCTGCCGCTGCTGGACGAGACTTCGGACCAGCGGCTGGAGATGGTGGAGGGATTGCGCCTGATCCGTGGGAAGCTGGGCGGGGCGGGGGCATCCGCGCGCGTGGCGGAGATCGCGGGGGAGCTGCTGGCGCGGGGGAAGCGATGAGAGCGCACTCCGGCATAACCGGCTTCACCAGCTCTGCCAGGCGAATGAATTCGCGGCAACAACAGCACAAAGTCCGCCTTCGCGGACTGCTGGCGGACATTGCCGCGGAGTTCCGGCATCCTGCCACTCAGAGGGTGATTCGTGCGCAGGTGCTGGCTGGGCGCGCTGATTCCGTCCCTCCCCCAGGCTGTTTTGGGGGAGGGACAGCCGAGGAACGAGCCAGGGAGAGGGCCCCGCGAGGCCGGGAGACGCGATGACGCCCGACTCGGCTCCTCAGCCCGCATCCCCCGGCTCCCGGGTGTCGAAGGTCCGTCCGTCCGAGCAGTCGACGCAGTTGCGGGCGCACGAGCGGTTCGTGGCGGGGATGGGCGGCGCGGCGCTGAACGCGCTGATGGGCACCTGCCGGTACGAGCGCGAGGGCGTGGAGAACTACGACCAGTTCTGGCGCGCCGGGAAGCCGGTGATCTTCACGCTGTGGCACGGGCGGCTGCTGCCGTGCACGCACTTCCACCGGCACAACGGCGTGGTGACGCTGGTCAGCCAGCACCGCGACGGCGAGTACATCACGCGCGTGGTGCGCAGGTGGGGGTTCACGGCGGTGCGCGGCTCCACCACGCGCGGCGGGCTGGAGGCACTGCGCGAGCTGATCCAGCACGTGCGCGCCGGCCGCTCGCTCGCCATCACCCCCGACGGACCCAAGGGCCCGCGCGAGAAGATGAAGCCCGGCCCCGTGCTCATCGCCCAGCGCACCGGCGCGCCCATCATCCCCGTGGTCAGCGGCGCTGATCGCGCGTGGTACTTCGGGGGATGGGACCGCTTCCTCATCCCCCGGCCCTTCGCCCGCCTCCGCATCTCCTACGGCGAACCCGTGTTCGTTCCCCGCCGCGCGACGGAAGACCAGATCCAGACGATCATGGACGACGTGGAGCGGCGCCTGGGCGGGTTGATGGCGCGCGTGGACCGGCCGTGGGGGTGAGGATGCTCGGCGCGCCGAGAAGAGGCGGTGGAGCGACTCCGCGGCCTCGCGCCCTCTCCGGCCGGCTTAGGCCGTCCACCTCTCCCGTACCGGGAGAGGTAGCTGGATGCGGTCTGCGCGGGATGGCTCCATTCTGCCCGCCTGGCTGTTTCTCTACCGCACTCCGCGCTTCCATGCCGTCGGACCGCGTGAGCGCTGGATGGGGCCCCGCGCCACACCACAGCCTCCGCGCGCTTCACACCCCGCGCGCCGCAATCGAAGTTACCCCCTCTCGTTATCGGGAGGGGGTACGCGGCCTGAGCCGCGGGGGGAGGGCTCCGCGAGGCTGCGGACGCGCCCCGATGCTTCTCCCGCGAGGCCCTCGATGAGCCTCCGCAGCTTCGTCACGCGCTGGTGGGCGGGGGAGGGCGGCGCGGCGGCCGCGGTGCTCGACGCGGCGCTGCTGCCGGCGGAGTGGGCATTCCGCGGCATCGTGCGCGCCCGGAATCGGCGATTCGACCGGGGGATCGGCGTCGAATCCGTGCCCGTCCCGGTGATCAGCGTCGGAAACATCGGGGTGGGCGGGGCGGGGAAGACGCCGTTCTCGGCGTGGCTCGTCGCGCGGCTGCGCGAGTGGGGGCGCACGCCGGGGATCGCGCTGCGCGGGTACGGCGGCGACGAGGTGATCCTGCACCGCGAGCTGAACCCCGGCG
The DNA here is from genome assembly GCF_035474595.1 of Longimicrobium sp. Taxonomy (NCBI): domain Bacteria; kingdom Pseudomonadati; phylum Gemmatimonadota; class Longimicrobiia; order Longimicrobiales; family Longimicrobiaceae; genus Longimicrobium; species Longimicrobium sp. Next base: position 11,135 of record NZ_DATIND010000050.1, on the reverse strand, counting down.
TCCGCGTCGCGACGGCGGCGCGGCGGGTGGAGGCGGCGCGCGAGCTGGTGGCGGCCGGGTGCGATGTGGTGGTGCTGGACGACGCGTTCCAGCATCGGCGGCTGGCGCGCGACCTCGACGTCGTGCTCGTCGCGGTGGAGACGTGGGAGCGCGCGCCGCGCCTCATCCCCCGCGGCCCCTGGCGCGAGGACGTGACGGCGCTCGCGCGCGCGGACGTGGTCGTGCTCACCCGCAAGTCCGCCCCCGCCGCGCGCGCCGGCGAGGTCGCCGCGGAGGTGGCGCTCGCCGCGCCGGGAAAACCGATCGCCATCTGCCACCTCGCGGCGGACCGGCTGGCGCCGCTGCACGGTGGCGAGGTGCGCCCGCTCTCCTCGCTCGCCGGGATGGACGTGCTCGCCGTCGCCGCGCTGGCGATGCCGGGGCCGTTCTTCGACGCGCTGCGCGGGGTGGGGGCGAAGGTGGAGGAGGATGCGTATCCCGATCACCATCCGTTCTCCGCGGCGGACGCGCTGCGCATCGTGTCGCGGGCGATGGGGCGCCCGATCGTCATCACCCGTAAGGACGCGGTGAAGCTGCGCGCGCTGATCTCGCCGCCGGCCGCGGTGTGGGTGCTGGAACAGGCGGTGCGCATCGAATCGGGCGGCGACGTGTTGGACGAGGCGCTGCGCCGCGCGCTGGAGGCGAAGCCGAAGTGAAGTCCGCGAAGGCGGACTGCGTGCAGTTGTAGCCGCGAGTTCACTCGCATTTTCGCGGCATCCATCGATCCGCAATTCGCGGCATCCATCGATCCGGGCACAGATGAATCGCGCCGACGTGGTGGTGGTGGGAAGCGGGATCGCGGGGCTGTTCTTCGCGCTGAAGGCGTCGCGGTACGGCACCGTGGCGCTCGTCACCAAGAAGAGCCGGCCGGAGTCGTCCACCAACTGGGCGCAGGGCGGGATCGCCGCGGCGTTCGGGGCGGACGACTCGCCGGCGCTGCACCGCGAGGACACGCTGGTCGCGGGCGCCGGCCTCTGCCACCCCGACGCGGTGGACGTGCTGGTGCGCGAGGGGCCGGCGCGGGTGCGCGAGCTCATCGAGCTGGGCGTGCACTTCAGCGAGGCCGCCGGGGGCGGGCTCTCGCTGGGGCGCGAGGGCGGGCACTCGCGGCGCCGCATCGTGCGCGCGGCCGACCTCACCGGGCGCGAGATCGAGCGCGGGCTGCTGGCCGCGGTCGCATCGGCCGGGAACATCTCCATCTACGAGAACACCGCGGCGGTCGACCTCCTCACCGCGACCGACCCCGGCACGCTGGGCGAGCGCTGCTGCGGCGTGCGCGTGCTGGACGCCGAGACGGGCGCGGCGGTGCCGATCCTGGCCAAGGCGGTGATGCTGGCCACCGGCGGCTGCGGCCAGATCTACCGCCACACCACCAACCCGTCCATCGCCACGGGCGACGGGGTGGCGATGGCGTACCGCGCGGGTGCCAGGATCGCCAACATGGAGTTCATCCAGTTCCACCCCACCGCGCTGTATCCCGCGCGCGAGAAGACCTTTTTGATCAGCGAGGCGGTGCGCGGCGAGGGCGCGGTGCTGCGGCGGCTGGACGGCACGGCGTTCATGGACGCGTATCACCCGCTGGCCTCGCTGGCTCCGCGCGACGTGGTGGCGCGCGCGATCGATGCCGAGATGAAGCGCACCGGCACGCCGCACGTGCTGCTGGACTGCTCGGCCATCGCCCCGGCCGAGATCCGCGAGCGCTTTCCCAACATCCTGCGCGAAACGGCGGAGCGGGGGATCGACATGCTGCGCGAGCCGCTGCCGGTGGTCCCCGCCGCGCACTACCTGTGCGGCGGCGTGCTGACGGACACGGACGGGCGCACCTCCGTCCCCGGGCTGTACGTGGCGGGCGAGACGGCGTGCACCGGCGTGCACGGCGCCAACCGTCTCGCGTCGAACTCGCTGCTCGAGGCCATCGTCTTCGCGCACCGCGCCGCCGAGCGCATCGGCCCGCAGCTGGCCGCCACACGGATGCTGGAGCCCGCGCCGCTGCCACAAACCGCATCGGGGGACGGAGATGCGGATGCGGAGCGCATCGGCGCCGCGCGCGAGGAGATCCGCGGGCTGATGTGGGAGTACGTGGGGATCGTGCGCTCGGACGAGCGCCTGGCCGAGGCGGACGCGCGCCTCCGCGCCATCGCCGAGCGCGTGGGCGGATGGTGGGCCGCGAGCCGCCCCACGCCCGAGCTGGTGGAACTGCGCAACGTGGTGCAGTGCGCGCACCTGGTGGTCCGCTGCGCGCTGCGGAGGAAGGAGTCGCGCGGCCTCCAGTACAGCACCGACTACGCCTACCGCGACAACGAGCACTGGCTGCGGGACACGATCGTGGTGAGGTAGATAGATTGCGTTAGCTGAAGTGCTCGCCAACCGCACCCATTTCAACCCGTGTCCCCATGTGCCGCAACATCAAGACGCTCGCCAACTTCGAGCCGCCGGCGACGGATGACGAGGTCCACGCCTCCGCGCTGCAGTTCGTGCGGAAGCTGAGCGGGATGACGCATCCCTCGAAGGCCAACGAGGCCGCGTTCAACCAGGCGGTGGAGGAGGTCACCGCCGCCGCCCGGCGCCTGATCGACTCGCTGGAGATCCGGTCGGAGCCGCGCGACCGTGAGGAGGAGATGCGGAAGGCGAAGGAGCGGTCGGCGAAGCGGTTCGCATAGACTGCCCTTCGGACGGAGCAGGAGTCGAGAGATGGAGATCCGTACGCTGACCGGCCGGGAGGCGATCGAATCCGGCCTGGCCGAGCGGATCCTCGACCTCGACCGCGCGAACATGCGGGAGGTGTTCGACGCAGCCGGCATCGACTTCCCGGAGGAGAAGCGGCGAAGGGGACTTGGCGAATCGACGCTGATCGTCGCGTTCGACGGCGAGTCGGTCGCCGGCTACCTCGGATTCCAGCGCAGCTGGCGAGATCCGGCGAACCTCTACATCGGCTCCATCCAGATCGAGCCGCGGCACCGCGGCGGCCGGCTCATGCTCCGGCTGCTGGACGAGCTCCGGCGCCGGGTCGCGGACGAGGATTTCGCGCGATTGGAGACCGGCGTGCAGAAGGCGAACACGGCCGCGGTGAGAATGTACCGGAAGATCGGCTTCACGCTGGAGCCGAACCCGGAGAACGAGGCTTCGTGGATCGCCACGGCAGGGCGGGACCTGCTCACCCGCTCGCCGGTGATCGCCATGCTGGACCGCTGGAGCCGTCGCGCGCCGCGCAACGCCGGATAGCGGCGCGGGAAACGACGGCACCGGCCTCCACTGATCGATCTACGGGTAGACCCGTTGACAGCGGCGAGGCGTGTGTTTATGCTACGGGAGAACCCGTAGCGGAGAGGAGCGGAGGAGCGATGCCACCCGACGACACCCGGCTGACCGACCGCGAGCTGGACGTGATGAGCATCCTCTGGCAGCGCGGCTCGGGTACCGTGGCGGAGGTGCGGAAGGCGCTGGCGGACCGGCTGGCGTACACCACCGTGCTCTGGGCGCTGCAGACGCTGGAGGAGAAGGGGCACGTCCGCCACGAAAAGGAGGGGCGTGCCTACCGCTACCTTCCCGTGGTTCGGCAGGAGACGGCGGGCGGGAGCGCGCTCAACCGGCTGGTGGAGAAGGTGTTCCACGGCTCGGCGTCGATGCTCCTGGCGCAGCTGGTCAGCGAGCGCGACCTGCCGCCCGAGGAGCTGCAGCGGATGCGGGAGCTGCTGGACCGCCGCCTGGCGGGAGAGGAGGACGCATGACGATCGCGTGGATGCTCGGCGCGCTGGCGACGGGCGCGCTTCTCGGCGTCGCCGCGCTGGCGGCGGAGCGCGTGGCGGCGTGGTTCCGGTTGCCACGGCGGTGGATCTGGGCCGCGGCGCTCGCGGGCTCGCTGCTCCTTCCCGCCCTCGCACTCGCGGCGCCGGGCGTCCTTCCGCGCCTCCGCTTCCCGCGCATCGGCGCGCCACCCCATCCTCGTGCCGCACGGGCGCCGTCGCCGGACGCGGGACCGCCGCCGGCCGCCGCACCCGGGGACGGCATCGCCCTGCCATCGAGATCCATCCCCCCGCTGCTTTTCGCCGCGCTCTGGCCGGCGGCGTCGCTGGCGACCGCGGGCGCGCTGGGCTGGAGCCAGCGGCGGCTGCGCGCGGCGTGCGGCACGCTCGTCCCGGGCACCGTCGACGGCGCGCCGGTGCTGCTGGCCGAGCGCGCGGGACCGCTGGTGATCGGGGTGCTGCGTCCCCGCATCGTGCTGCCGCGCTGGGCGATGGAGGCACCGGCGGGCGAGCTGCGGCTGATCGTGGCGCACGAGCGCGAGCACGTCCGCGCGGGCGATCCGTGGCTGCTGGCGCTCGGCGCCGTGGCCGTCGCGGCGATGCCGTGGAGCGCCGCGCTCTGGTGGCAGCACCGCAGGCTGCGGCTGGCGGTGGAGACGGACTGCGACGCGCGCGTGCTGGCCGGCGGCGCTGGTCACCGCGAATACGGACGGGTGCTGCTGCGCACCGCCGGCCATCCGGTCTCCCTTCCCGCGCCCGCCCTGGCCTGGGGCGGCACGGCGTCTCACCTCGAACGGAGGATCATCGCCATGACCGCGCACCCTCCCCGCCATCGTGCCGCGCGGGCGCTCCCGCTCGCCGGCATCTCGCTCGTGCTCGCGGCCGCGGCGTGCGGCGCGGCGTCACGGGGCGCGCCGGAGCCCGCCGCTCCGCCGCGCGCGCCGGAGCTGGGGACGGTCGGCGGCCAGCTGATGCGCAGCGACCCGCTTCCGGACGGCATGACGCTGGTGGTGGCCGGGCCGGTGCAGGGCGAGGGTATCGTCGGGCTCGGATGGCGGTACGGCAGCGAGCCGCGCACCCGCGACTCGCCTCCGCCCACCGTGCTGCCCACGGTGAGCTTGGTCGCGCCGGGCTCGCCCGCGGAGCGGGCCGGGCTGCGCGTGGGTGACGTGATTGTCTCGGCGAACGGGCGGGACGCGCGCGAGCCGTATCTACTCCCGGACAGGACACCCGGCACCGCGTATACCGTGCGCATCCGCCGCGGCGGCGTGGAGCGCGAGGCACGCCTGGTCGTGGGGCCGCCGCCCACGCGCGCCGAGGCCGAGCGGCACATGGCGGCGGAGAGCGCGTGCTTGCGGCAGGCGTTCGCGCACGGCGCGGAGGCGGAGAAGAACGCGCGGCTGGCCGCGTGCAGCTTGCCGTACTGACTCCGCCAACCGGCTGGTGGCACGCGGAGAAGCAGAGAAACGGAGAATTCGTCTCCGCTCCTCTGCTTCTCTACTTGATCCCCATCTCTTTCAGTTCGTTTTCCTCTGCCGTTCCGTCTCCGCCTGCGCGACGATCAGGGCCCAGATGGTCGCCGTCTGGCTGATGTTCATCGTGCGTCCGGTCCAGTCGCGGAAATCCCAGTCCTCGCGGTAGACGCCGGCGCTCCGGGGCGCCCGCATCGGCACCGAGAAGGTGACGACCTCGCCGGGGAGCACCACGCGGTCCAGGCGGATGCGCCCGCCCGCGCTGAGCGAGTCGCCGCCGGCGCGGTTCAGCGTGACGCCGGGCGCCCAGGCGCACAGCCCCGGGCTGGCGTTGGTGAGCGTCCAGCGCTTCTCGAACGCGCCGCCCACGGGCACGACGGCGTTGTCCTGGATCGTCTCGGAAACGAAGCGCGGGCCCAGCTCGCCGGGGCGGCACACGCGGTACTTCCCGTAATCGTCCCGCCTGCCCACGCTTACGCGGATCGCCCGCACGCCCGGCGAGTCCGCTGCGATGCGCTCTCCGCCGCGCCCCGCGAGGGTGGTGGGGACGACGTACCGCCCGGGCGCCGCCGGCAGGACCACGCGCTGCGTGTAGGTGAAGATGTGCCGCGGGGGCACGGGCTCGCCCGCGCGGGTGTGGGAGGAGTCGACCACGGTGAAGCCCGCGGGGAGCCGGAGCGAGAGCCGTGACCCCGCCGGCCAGGCGCAGTCGCCCCGGTTCCGCAGCGACATCCCCAGCTCCACCGTGTCGCCCGGCGAGAAGGTGCGGCCGGCGTCCACCGTCACGGCCACGTACCCGCTGCGCGCTTCGCCCGGCCGGCACTCCGCCACGCGGGCGGGAAGCACCACGACGGAGGCCGCGAAGGTGGCCGCGCCGTCGGTTTCCACCAGGCTCCCATCGGCGCGGCGCAGCGACCAGAACTCCTCGTACGATCCGGGTGCGATCGGCGCCTGCATCGGAACCACCGCCTGCCAGTCCGCGCCGGGCGCCAGGCCGTGGCCGAGGCGGACCTGCGCCTGTGACCGGCTGAGGTGCCCGTCCCACGGCATCCCGTCGCGGCGCGCGCCCTCCATCCGCAGGTAGAAGCCGGGCGACCACGCGCACGCCCCGCCGTTGCGCAGCCGCCACCCCTTGGTGAACGGCTGGCCGGGGCGCACCGCCGTGCCCGGCTGGTAATCCTGCCCCGCCGACCGCGCCGCGTATCCCCGCTCGCCGCACGCCGCCGAGGGAAGGACCCGCTGCGAGATCGCCCGCATCGCCACGAGCGCCAGCGCCAGCACCGCCGCGGCGGCCGCCCATCGCCAGCGCGGCCGGCGCCGGATCGAGGACGGGGGATTCGCCGCGCCCGGCGGCATCGGCGCCGGGCGCACATCGCCTGATCGTCCCGCGCCGTCTCCCGCGGCAGCCGCATCGTTCGCCGGTGATGGCGGATGCGCCGCGTTCAGCTCCTCGCGCAGGACCGTCCGGGCCTGCGGCGCGGCGGAGACGAAGCGCTGCGCGCGCTCCTCCGCCTCGTCCATCCGCCCCATCCGCACCAGCCCGCGCACCAGCAGCCGGGCGGCCTCCACCCACGCCGCATCGAACCGCAGGCCCGTCTCCCCCAGCGCCACCAGCCGCTCCGGGGCGGGGGCGGCCTCCGCCGCTTCCGCCCACTGCTCGCGGAACATCGCGTCGTATCCCTGCCGCTGCTCCTGCGCCCAGCGCGCGAACCGCTGCGCGCCGGGGGGATCCTCGAAGCCGCGCAGGAAGCCGTCCGCCAGCACCTCCAGCGCCGCCAGCCGGTCGCCGGCGGCGGGGGAGGCGAGGGCGATGCGGTCGGCGTCGCACTCCACCCGGCCCACCAGGCGGTGGTCGCGCTGATAGCGGCCGAGCAGCCCCGGCGCCGCGACCTGGATCTCGCGACGAACGTGATGCAGGGAATCCTGCAGCGAGCGCGCGCTTTTCGATCCCCAGAGTTTCGCGGCGATCGCGGTGCTGGTGCGCTCGCCGTCGCGCGCCAGGTGGACGTAGACCAGGTACGCCAGCGCCCGCGCGGAGAGCCGGACGGGCTCGCCGCCGGGGGCGACGAGACGAGGCGTGCCGAAGACGCGGAGGGTGTAGCGGCTTTCCGGCGCGCCGGGGAAATCTGAATCCATGGGTTCAGCACATTCAGGAAAGGCGACGGGGATTTCGGGATTCTCCTCTGCCCCGTTCAGACTTCTTCGGCCAAGATATGCGCCAGTTGTTCCCGGCGGAAGCGAGTCGTGATCGCGCCGCGCGTCTCCCTCTTTCCACATCGCACCGCCCTTCATCCGCAGCGCACGTCCACCCGGTTCTTCTCGAGGATGGTGATGCCATGAGACGCACGACCGCGCTCCTCCGACTCGCTTCCGCCGGACTCGTCCTTTTCGTGGGGGGATGCGACGCAGGCGGCGCGAATGGCCCCGGCCCCGTGGGCCCGGACCCCACCCCCGCGGTGGGCGTGGGGACGACCGCGCTCGCGTTCGCCGCGCAGGAAGGCGCCGCGTCGGCCACCCAGACGCTGGCGGTGACGAACACGGGCGGCGGCACCCTGAGCTGGTCCGCCGCGGAGAGCATGGCCTGGCTCACCCTGAGCCCGTCGGGCGGCACGCTCGGGCCCGGCGCCAGCGCGTCGGTCGCCATCACCGTGAATACGGCGGGGATGGCGCCGGGGCGGTACTCGGGGGTGGTGGAGCTTTCCGGCGGGGGAGGTGGGGCGAAGGCGGTGACGATCACGCTGGACGTGACGCAGGCGCCGGCGCTCGCCGCCAGCACGGCCTCGCTGTCCTTCTCCGTGCAGCCCGGCGCCGCGCCCCCGCCGCAGAGCCTGATCGTCAGCAACACGGGCGGCGGCAGCCTTGCCTGGAGCGCGTCGTCGGCTTCGTCCTGGCTGATCGTCTCTCCCTCCACCGGGTCGCTGGCGGGCGGGAGCAGCGCGGCGCTCGCGGTGTCGGTGAGCGCCGCCGGGCTGGCCGCGGGAACGTACAGCGGCACCGTGGACCTGAACGCGCCGGGCGCCACCGGCGCGCCCCAGCACGTGGCCGTCCAGCTCACCGTGGCGCCCGGCCCGGCGCTGGCGGTGAGCGCGTCGCCGCTGGCGTTCTTCGCGCAGGTGGGCGCGAACGCGGCGCCGCAGACCGTCACCCTCTCCAACACCGGCGGCGGCACGCTGGGGTGGAGCGCGGTGGAGGCGGTTCCGTGGCTCACCGTGAGCCCGCCGACGGGAAGCCTGGGCGCGGGGGCGAGCGCGCAGGTGACGGTGACCGTGAACACCGCGGGCCTGGCCCAGGGCACCTATTCGGGGACGATCGACGTCTCCGCGCCGGGCGCGTCCGGCTCGCCGCGCAGCATCCCGGTGACGCTGACGGTGAGCTCGGCGCCGGTGCTGGGGGTGAGCGCCACCACCTTCTCCTTCGCGGCGCTGGCGGGGACGAATCCCGCGGCGCAGCCCGTCACCATCACCAACACCGGCGGCGGGACGCTGGCCTGGAGCGCGTCGGACGACGCGCCGTGGCTCACCGTCACCCCGGCGAGCGGGAGCCTGGCCTCGAACGCCGGCGCGCAGGCCGCGCTGTCGGTGAGCACCGCGGGGCTGGCCGCCGGGACGTACCACGCCACGGTGACGCTCACCGCGCCCGGGGCGGGCGGGAGCCCGCGGGCGCTTGCGGTCACGCTGGCGGTCTCCGCGCCGCCGGCGGTCAGCGTCAACCCCGCCTCGCTCTCCTTCTCGGCCGCGCAGGGATCGAACCCGGCGACGCAGAGCGTGATCGTCACCAACACCGGCGGCGGCTCGCTGGTCTGGACGGCGTCGTCGAACGCCGCCTGGCTCGCCGCCACGCCGGGGAGCGGGACGCTGGCCGGGGGCGGGGCCGTGCCGGTGACGCTCTCGGTGAGCTCGGCGGGGCTGGCGGCGGGAACGTACAACGGGGCCGTCACGATCTCCGCGCCGGGCGCCACGGGGAGCCCGAAGACGGTGGCCGTTTCGCTCACCGTGGCGGCCGGGCCGGCGCTGGGGGTGAGCGCGGCGTCGCTCGGCTTCGCCACGCAGCAGGGCTCCCCGCCGCCGCCGCAGTCGTTCACGGTCAGCAACACCGGCGGCGGCTCGCTCGCCTGGTCGGCGTCGTCGAACGCGTCGTGGGCCACGGTGTCGCCAGCGGGCGGGAGCCTGGCGGGCGGGTCGAGCGCGCCGGTGACGGTGTCGATCGACCCCACGGGGCTGGGCGCCGGCACCTGGAACGCCACGATCGACGTCTCCGCGCCGGGAGCGGCGGGAAGCCCGAAGTCGGTGGGGGTCTCGCTCACCATCGCGGCCGGGCCGAGCCTTTCCGTCTCCCCGCCGTCGGTGTCGTTCTCCGCCGCGCAGGGCTCCAGCGCGGCGAGCCAGACGGTGACGGTGACGAACACCGGCGGCGGGACGCTCTCCTGGTCGGCGGACGAATCGATCGCGTGGCTCTCGCTGTCACCAACGAGCGGGACGCTGGGTGCCGGGCAGAGCGCGCAGGTGACGCTTTCGCCCAATACGGCGGGGCTCGCGGCGGGCCCGTACCCGGGAAGCATCGACTTCTCGGCGCCGGGGGCGGACGGGAGCCCGCGGAGCGTGGGCGTCGATCTCACCGTCACCGGACCGACGCTGCTCCCCGCGCCGTCGCTCGGCTCGCCGGCGAACGGGGCGACGGGAGTCTCCACCACGCCCACCTTCAGCTGGTCGCCCGTCGCCGGCGCGAACCACTACTGGGTGACGATCGCGACCAGCGCGTCGGCGCTCCCGACGGATCCGGGCGCGGCGACGTGTGCGGGATGCGTCATCTCGGTGAACACGACGTCCACGAGCTACACCGCGACGGCATCTCTGGCCGCGGGCACGACCTACTACTGGCGGGTCCAGGGCTGGAACAACAGCACATCTCCCTACACGCAGGGCCAATACTCGCCCGTCTGGAGCTTCGTCAGCGCCGCCGCGGCACCCAGGCTTCTCGTCGATGGTTCGCTGTCCAGCTCGAAGGCGCCCGGCCAGACGTTTTCAGTGACGGGCGGCGGATACACCCCGAACCGGACGGTGACCCGCTACCTGAAGGACCCCAGCGGGAACATCATCACGCTCTCGCCGATCCTTAGTGCCGATGGCTCGGGGAACATCGCCTGGACGTTCACGCCCGTCTGCACCACGCCCGCGGTCACCAGCACCCTCTGGGTGGTGGACGACGCGACCGGGAAGTCGAGCAACACGGTCTCGCAGACGGTGACGGCCGGCGGAGGGTGCGGCGACAGCGGGTTCACCTGGCCCGTCGACCCGTCGAACTCGTCCAACGGCTTCAATGGCGCATGTGGCGACTGGCCCGGCGACTCGAACGGGTGCTTCTGGATCAGCAGCAACGGGTGGAGGGACGTACAGCCGTTCCTGCGGCACCTCTATGACGGGCACGGCTACCATCTCGGCGCGGACTGGAACAAGGGATCGGGCTCGGATGACGCCAACCTGCCCGTGTACGCGGTGGCGAACGGGACCGTGAGCGACGTCCGCACGAACGTGTCGGGGTGGGGCAACATCATCTTCGTGCGGCACGTTACGTCATTCGGAATCATCACTTCCATGTACGCGCACGTGAACTGGAACACCTCCGGCCCGCCGGCGAAGGGCCAGACGGTGAGCAAGGGGCAGCAGATCGCGCGGGTCGGCAACGGAAACGGGCTGTACCCGTACCACCTGCACCTGGAGATCAGGGTTGGCGACAACGTCACTCCGGGACCGGGCTATCTGTCGTCGAGAACGGCCACACCTCCGCAGGGCCAGATCGATCCGGACGTGTTCATCGCCACGCACCGTTAGGGGAATCGGCCAGGGAGGGTCGAATGGAGAAGCGGAGAAGCCGGGGATCACTC
>NZ_DATIND010000049.1 GCF_035474595.1 Longimicrobium sp. | reverse complement strand
CCGCTTCTCGAAGCCGCTTGATCCCCACTAACCAGGTGTCCACGAAAGTGGGGCAACTCCAATTGACGTCTCTCTGTGCGTTTGGAATGCACGGGTGATTGCGAGATCCGGTATCAGACAGGGGAGGTGGGGATGACGGAGAGAGCGACCGGGCAGCCGCCCGCGCGCGGCCCCGAGCACGACGCGCTGGATGCGTTCGCCGGCAGCTGGCGCACGGAGGGCGCGCTCGGCGAAGGTGCGTCCGGCGCCGCGGGAACGCGGGTGACGGGCACGGAATCGTACGAATGGCTTCCCGGCGGCTGGTTCATGGTGAACCGCTGGGACCGGGAGATGGGCGGCTCGCGCCACACCGGCATCGGCGTAGTCGGGATCGATCCGGACGCCGGCGCGCTCGTCACCCGCGCGTTCGACAACCTGGGCTTCGCGCGCGTCTACGCGACGCAGGTGCGCGGCGGGGTGATGACGCTCACGGGCGAGCGCGAGCGCGGCACCGTCACGGCGCGCGGCGGCGGGCTCGAGATCCACTGGGAGCGGACGGAGGATGGGGAAACCTGGCTCCCGCTCTGCGATCTGGCGGCGTCGCCGGGCTGACGGCGCATCCGCCGCGGGTACCAGAATGTCTCGCGCGCGCCCCGCTGTCGATTTCCGCGAGACTGGTTCGTCGCCATGTTGAGGCGACGGTTCAACGCCCGGCCTGCCGGGGCCCGCCGCACGACCGAGAACCCACGGAACGGGGATACGACGATGCGAGTCATGGTGATCGTGAAGGCGACGCAGGACAGCGAGGCGGGCGTGATGCCCAGCCAGGAGCTGCTCACCGCGATGGGCAACTTCAACGAGGAGCTGGTGAAGGCGGGGATCATGCTGGCCGGCGAGGGTCTGCACTCCAGCGCCAGGGGCAAGCGCGTCCGCTTCTCCGGCAGCAGCCGCACGGTGATCGACGGGCCGTTCGCGGAGACCAAGGAGCTGATCGCCGGCTTCTGGATCTGGCAGGTGAAGTCGATGGACGAGGCGGTGGAGTGGGTGAAGCGCTGCCCCAACCCCATGCCGGGCGAGTCGGAGATCGAGATCCGCCAGATCTTCGAGAACGAGGATTTCGGCGAGGAGTTCACCCCCGAGCTGCGCGAGCAGGAGGACCGCCTCCGCGCCGAGGTCGCCGCCCGGCAGTAGTCGCCGGTCGCAGGTCTCACGGTAGAGCAGCAGAGCCGGCAGAGGGTTTTCCTCCGCCGGCTCTGCTGCTTTGGGGGGATTCAACCGGACTGGATCAGGCAAAGAAGAGACGTCATCCTGAGGCCGGCCAATCCTGCCTTTTCCCTGCACAAGCGTATGCAGGCCGAAGGATCCATAGCCGGCTCCCGCTACTGCCCCGGCCGTCGCGCACCGACCCGGTCCGGCGGATGGTGCGAATCCTCCGGCTGACGTGCTGTCATCCGATAGATCCTTCGGCCTGCAGCCATTCGTGAGAGAATGGGGGACGGCGTGGCCGGCCTCAGGATGACGTCGATCGTGGGGATGACTGGGTTTGGTTGAAGGACGCTTCACCAACCATTTTGTGGAATCTTTGGAGCGGTGCGAAAGGTCGTGTCGAACGGGCGGCGAGTCGTTCGTCGGATGAGTAGAGCCGGGGATGAAGCCCCGAAGCGAAGCCCGAACCGGCGAACCTCAAAACCAGGAGACACGACGATGCCGACGCTCACCCAGACCTCGAAGAAGGCCTCCGTGCTGCTGTGGACCGTGCAGGCGCTGCTGGCCGCGCTCTTCCTCTTCGCCGGCGTGATGAAGCTGGTGATGCCGATCGAGGCGATGGCGAGGCCGGTGGCGTTCCCCGGCTGGTTCCTGCGCTTCATCGGCGTGTGCGAGACGCTGGGCGCCATCGGCCTGGTCCTCCCCGCCCTGCTGCGCATCCGCCCCTCGCTCACGCCGCTCGCGGCCGCCGGGCTGGTCGTCATCATGTGCGGCGCCGTGGTGGTCACGCTGCAGGGCGGCGCCATCGCCCCCGCGCTGGTGCCGTTCGTGGTCGGCCTCCTCGCCGCGTACGTCGCCTGGGGCCGCACGCGCATCGCCCCCATCCAGCCGTCCGCCCGCCGCCGCGCGGTGCTGCAGCCGGCGAGCTGATCTCCATCTCCATCCCCAGAACGCCGGGCGGGAACGGTTCCGCCCGGCAGCCGGTTCGACCCGACACGAGGAGAAGACGATGCGATTCCTGGCCATCTACCGGGCCCCCGAGACGTGCGAGCCGCCCACCCCCGGGCACATGGCGGAGATGGGAAAGCTGATCGAGGAGATGACGAACGCCGGCGTGCTGCTGGCCACCGAGGGGTGCATGCCCAGCGCGGCCGGCGCCCGCATCCGCCTGGACAGCGGGAAGGTGACGGTGACGGACGGGCCGTTCACCGAGAGCAAGGAGCTGATCGCCGGCTTCGCGCTGCTGCAGGCGCGGTCGAAGGAGGAGGCGGTGGAGTGGACGCGCCGCTTCCTGGCCGTGGCCGGCGACGGCGAGACGGAGCTGCGGCAGATCTGCGACTTCACCTCGCAGCCCGAGCTCGCCGCGGCCGGCGAGCTGGCCGCGCGGGCCTGACCCTCCCCCCATCACCCGAACCCACCGAGGAGGTGAACCCATGCTCGCGAAGATCGCCATCGGCCTGGCCGCCGTGCTGGCCGTGCTCGCCATCGTCGTCGCCACGCGGCCGGACGCGTTCCTCATCCAGCGCACCGCCACCATCGCCGCCCCGGCGGAGGTGGTGTACGCGCAGCTCGACGACCTGCACCGCTGGGGGCAGTGGAACCCGTTCGAGAAGTCCGATCCCGGTATCCGCCTGGCCTTCGCCGGCCCCGCATCCGGCGTCGGCAGCAGCTACCACTTCGTGGGCAAGCGCGCCGGCGAGGGGCGGATGACCATCTCCGGGGTGCGGCCGAACGAGCGCGTGACGGTGCGGGCGGACTTCATCAAGCCCATGGCCGCCACGCACCAGATCGAGTTCACGCTGAAGCCCGCGCCGGGCGGCGTGGCCGTCACCTGGGCCATGAGCGGGCGCAACGGCTTCCTGGGGAAGGCCGTCTCGCTGGTGATGAACATGGACCGCATGGTGGGCGGCGAGTTCGAGAAGGGGCTGGCCGACCTGAAGCGCGTCTCCGAGGCGCAGGCGAGCACCGCGGTCGCGGCCCGCTGAGCGCCGCATCATCCCCAACTTTTCAGACCACCGAGGAGTGCACCGATGCTGATCAACGCGTACCTGGGCTTCGACGGCGACTGCGCCGAGGCGTTCCGCTTCTACGAGCAGGTGCTGGGCGGAAAGATCGACTTCATCATGACCTACGGCGAAACGCCGATGCGCGACCAGATGCCGCCGGAGACGCACGGCCGCGTGGTGCACGTGCGCATGACGGTGGACGGCACGGTGCTGATGGGCGGCGACGCGCCTCCGGGGCAGTACGAGAAGCCGCGCGGAACCACCCTCAACCTGCGGGTGGACCGGATCGCCGATGCCGAGCGCCTGTTCAACGCGCTCTCCGAGGGCGGCGCGGTGTCGATGCCGCTGCAGAAGACCTTCTGGGCCGAGCGGTTCGCGATGTTCACCGACCGCTTCGGCACGCCGTGGATGGTGAACTGCGAGCAGGAGGTTTGAGATGACGACGCTCGCACCGGCGCTCGAGATCGCCACGCCGGCGGACGACGAGATCGTGATGACGCGCACCTTCGACGCGCCGCGCGCCCTGGTCTGGGAGGCGTGGACGCGCGCGGAGCACCTGACGCGCTGGATGCTGGGCCCGGAGGGGTGGACGATGCCCGTCTGCGAGCTGGACCTGCGCCCCGGCGGCGCGTGGCGCTTCGGGTGGCGCAGGGACGACGGGGAGGAGATGGAGATGAGCGGCGAGTACCGCGAAGTCGCCGCGCCCGCGCGGCTGGAGCACACCGAGCGGTGGGGCGGCGGCTGGGCCGACACGGTGAACACGGTCGCCTTCGACGAGGCGGACGGCCGCACCACCGTCACCACGCGGATGCGCTACCCGTCACGCGCGGACCGCGACGCGGCGCTGGCCACGGGGATGAAGGACGGCGCCGCCGAAAGCCTCGACCGCCTCGCCGAATATCTCGCGACGATGACCTGAGACGCCTCGCACCCGATGGATCACAAGCCGGCCCGGAATCGAACGATTCCGGGCCGGCTCGCGTTCAGGATGACCTCGCTATCGCCCGAGCGCCCGGCCAGAAGATTCACCGCGCTTTCCACCTGCGGAGATGCCGGAGAGCAGTCCGCGAAGGCGGACTTCGGGCCGTTGTTGCCGCGAATTTATTCGCCCGGGAGCGATGCCCGCCGCCCCCCACCGGCCCCGGATCCTCGCGACGACAGCCACCGCGGCGGCACGAAGCATCTTCCCGCCAAGGGGTCCAGTCCATACGTTTGTGCGGTTCCGGAATCCACCGCCCCCCGCCGTTCCCGAGAGACCCGCGTGTTCGACGTCATCTCCATCGGCCACGTCCGCTCCACGCTCGCCACCCGCGCGGACGCCCCGCGCCAGGCGGACGAGGGCGCGCCCTCGGCGTGGCTGGAGCTGGATCCCGCCTTCGCGGAGGCGGCGAAGGACCTGAAGACGGGGGATGAAATCCTCGTGCTCACCTGGCTCGATCGCGGCGACCGCACGGCGCTCTCCGTGCATCCGCGCGGCAACCCGGACGCGCCGCTCACGGGCGTGTTCAGCACGCGCTCTCCCGACCGCCCCAACCCCATCGGCATCCACCGCGTCCGCATCGCCGAGACGGGCTCGAACCGCTTCCGCGTGGACGCGCTGGAGGCGATCGACGGGACGCCGGTGATCGACATCAAGCCCGTGCTGGGCGGCCTGGGGGAACGCTGACGATGACGACCGCCGCCGAGACCCACCGCGCCATCGACGCCGTCTGGCGCATCGAGTCCGCCAAACTGATCGCCGGCCTGGCGCGGATGACGGGCGACGTGGGGACGGCGGAGGACCTGGCGCAGGACGCGCTGGTCGCGGCGCTGGAGCGGTGGCCGGAGACGGGCGTTCCCGACAACCCCGGCGCGTGGCTGATGGCCACCGCCAAGCGCCGCGCCATCGACGGCTTCCGCCGCGACAAGCTGCTGGACCGCAAGCACGCGCAGCTCGGGCACGAGCTGGAGCAGCAGCAGGAGAGCGCCGTCCCCGACCTGGACGCCTCGCTGGACGACCACGTGGGCGACGATCTGCTGCGCCTGGTGTTCATCTGCTGCCACCCCGTGCTGGCGATGGAGGCGCGGGTCGCCCTCACCCTCCGCCTGCTGGGCGGCCTGACGACGGAGGAGATCGCGCGCGCGTTCCTCGTCCCCGTCGCCACGCTGGCGCAGCGGATCGTGCGCGCCAAGCGGACGCTGGCCGAGGCCAAGGTCCCCTTCGAGCTGCCGCCGCGCGGCGAGCTGCAGGAGCGGCTCTCGTCGGTCCTCGGCGTCATCTACCTGATCTTCAACGAAGGGTACTCGGCCACGGCGGGCGACGACTGGATGCGCCCGGCGCTCTGCGAGGACGCGCTGCGGCTGGGGCGGATCCTGGCCGGGCTGGCGCCCGACGAGCCCGAGGTGCACGGCCTGGTGGCGCTGATGGAGATCCAGGCGTCGCGGCTGCGGGCGCGTATCGGCCCCGGCGGCCAGCCGGTGCTGCTGCTGGACCAGGACCGCTCGCGCTGGGACCGGCTGCTGATCGGGCGCGGGCTGGCGGCTCTGGAGCGCGCCGAAGCGCTCGGCGGCGCGCTGGGGCCGTACGCGCTGCAGGCCGCCATCGCCGCCTGCCACGCCCGCGCCCGCACCGCCGCCGACACCGACTGGGCGCGCATCGCCGCGCTGTACGGCGCGCTGTCGCGGCTGGCGCCCTCGCCGGTGGTGGAGCTGAACCGCGCGGTGTCGCTGGCGATGGCGTTCGGGCCGGCGGCGGGGCTGGCGGTGGTGGACACGCTGGTGGACGACCCCACGCTGAAGTCGTATCACCTCCTCCCCAGCGTCCGCGGCGACTTCCTGTTCAAGCTCGGCCGCCTGGACGAGGCGAAGGCCGAGTTCGAGCGCGCCGCCTCGCTCACGCAGAACAAGCGCGAGCAGGACCTGCTGCTGGGCCGCGCGGCTGCGTGCGTGGCGGGGCCGGGGGATGGAAAAGCGGAGGGGGATTCGGATGGCGGCGCCGGCGCGAACTGATCGCGAAGGCGAGCGAAGGCGGGGGATGAACAGCGCGCCGCGGATACGTTGTTGCGCGAAAATGCGAGTGAACTCGCGGCTACAACGGCACGCAGTCCGCCTTCGCGGACTTCCGGTGGAGCCGAACCTCGGTCGTGAGCGCGGAGGCCGCGGAATGAGCGGATCAGCCTCGCGCAGTTTGCGAGGCTTCCCGTAGTTGTTGCTGCGACTTTCAGTCGCCGGTGCGGGGTGCCATCCGCGCCGCATCCCGGTTCAGCGCAAGCGCTTGCAGCCCGGATTCGGTATTACGGCGCGGCGGACGGCGCGGGCTGCTGGCCGGGGGTGTCGTACTCCGCCAGCTGCCGCTGCGCCTCCTTCAGCGCCTCGATCCGGCGGTTCACCTCCCCGGCGGCGCCCTCGTCGCGGAAGCGGACCCGGTACGACCAGCTCTGCTGCGCCTGGATCTCCTCCGCGCGCAGGACATTGTCCAGCGCCAGCCCCGCCGCGGCGAAGCGGTCCATCGCGTCGAACGAGCGCGTCGCGTCGGGCGTCCGCAGCGCCTCGCGCATCCCGCGGACGATCTCCTTCACCACCGGCGCGGGGATGCCGGCCTCGCGGAAGTGCGCCTCGCCGCGCTCGATGAAGTATTCGCCGAACGAGCGGCGCAGCGCCTCACTGGCATGCCCGAAGCTCGTGAACCACTCCGAAACCCGCGGATATCGCGACGGGTGCGCCATGTAGTCGTCCGTGGGCCACCCCGGCACGCCCAGCCCGTCGTTCAGCCCGTACTGCCCGGTCACGAACTGCCCGTACGCGTAGGCGTCGTCGGCGCACAGCCGCATCGCGTGGATGGTGGGGATGCGGTACAGGAACGGCGCGTCGCCGATCAGCCGGGCCACGAATTGCGGCCCCGAGCGCGCCGTCAGCGCCGTCACGTCGGCGTCGTACTGCGCCCATCGCGATCTGGCGTGCAGGCACATCGCCCCGGCCAGCGGCAGCATCACCGCCGCCGCGAACACCGGCGCGCGCGCCGACCGCGCAGGCGAGCCCAGGTTTACCAGCAGCGCCAGCGCCCAGCACAGCCCCGCGAAGCACATCCCCCCGAAGATCCCCGCGAGCGGCGAGCGCGTGATGTAGACGCCGGCGGCCATCACGGCCAGTGTGGCCGGCAGCCCCGCCCAGAGCGACGAGGGGAGGATGGAGTCGAGCGGATGGGGCGGCTCGGGAACGGCGCGGGCGGGCGTCACGTGGATCTCGACGCGGCGCGTGGGCGCGGGCGACCCGTCGGTGTGGAGGGTCATGAACGGGGATGGACGGGTGGATTCGGCCGGTGGAAGATGGGATCGGCCGCGGGCATGATGGCTGGAACTGCAAGATAAACGTCTGGCGCCGGCCGATGCAAGCGTCGCGAAACGATCGACGCCACAGATTTCTTTTCAGCCCGCGCCGGTTGCGACGACGATGATGTCGCGCGATTCGAGGATGGGCGTGGGGTAGCCCCGGCGCGCGACGGCGAGCAGCGCGCGGCCCATCTGCTCGGTGGTGGTGACCTTGCTGGGGATGACCCTCTTCAGCACCGGAAGAAGCGGCCGCAGCACCGCATACAGGACGCGGTACATGCGCGTCGACGAGGTGATTCCGTGCAGCGCGATGATGACCGCGGGGCGGAAGATGTACACCGCCTCGAACGGCATCTTCATGAGCGCGTTCTCCGTCTTCCCGCGCACGCGCGCCCACATCACCCGCCCCTGCTCGCTGCTGTCCGCGCCCGTCCCCGACACGTAGATGAAGGTCATCGCGGGGTTCAGCCGCGCGAGCGTTCCCGCCACCGCCAGCGTCAGGTCGTACGTCAGCCGCGTGTAGTCCGCCTCGTCCATCCCCGCCGACGTGACGCCCACGGCGAAGATGCACGTGTCGAAGCCCGCCAGCTGCCCTTCGACGGCGGACAGGTCGCCGATGTCGCGGACCACCAGGTCGCGCAGCTTCTCGTGCTGCTGCCCCGTCGCCCGCCGCCCGACGGCGACCACGCGCCCCACGCCGGGATCGAGCAGGCATTCGCGCAGGGCCCCCTGCCCCACCATCCCCGTAGCGCCGAACAGCAGCACGTTCATCGGTCCCCATCCCCTCTTTTGGTGATTTCTCCCGCCTCTCCCGCCGGACGTCATCCTGAGGCCGGCCACGCCGCAACCGGTTTCCGCACAGGACGTTGCAGGCCGAAGGATCCATACCCCGTCTCCGCACGTCCGCCGAGGCGACACACCGGGCCCTTCGTCCGGATGTGTGACCAAGCTCCGCACCGAAGGCGCCGCGCACAAGCAGCATCGAAAGAGCCGCAGGGGGATTCGATTCCTCTGCGGCTCGCATTTCTCTGCACAATCTCCGAATCCGGGCATCGATCCGATCGTGCGATCCGGAACCGCACGTGCGACCTCGCCTGTAGATCCTTCGGCCTGCAAGCGATTGCGCAGAAACGGTTTCAGCGTGGCCGGCCTCAGGATGACGTCTTTGTGTGCGTTGAAATGGAGTGCCGGTTTACGCGGCCAGATCCCCGCCGCGGCGCTCGATGAGTTTGCGGAGGGCGAGGGCGAACCAGGGGGTGAAGCGCTCCGGATGCGCCTCGGCCTCGGCGAGGGCGGAATCGGGCGACTGCCAGCGCCAGTCGCTGGCCTCTTCGGCGTCCGGCGCGGGCGCCAGGTCGTGGCGGCCGATGAACACGTGGTCGTACTCGTGCTCCCGCAGCCCGCCGCCGACATCGGCGCGGTAAACGAAGGCGCCGGCGGAGGCCAGCACGCAGTCGAAGCCCATCTCCTCGCGCAGGCGGCGGCGGGCGGCGGCGGCCACGGGCTCGCCGGGGCGCGGGTGGCCGCAGCAGGTGTTGGTCCACAGGCCGCCGCAGTGGTACTTGCCGTCGGCGCGGCGCTGCAGCAGCACCTCGCCGCGCGCGTTCAGCACGAACACGCTGAACGCGCGGTGCAGCGCGCCGCTCACGTGGGCGTCCAGCTTGGGCGCCAGCCCCACCTCGCGGTCGTGCTCGTCGACCAGGACCACCGTCTCCCGCGCGTCCACCATCCGGCGATTTGCTCCGATTTCAGGTCGAACAGAAGTCCTGAGTCCTGAGTCCCAAGTCCTAAGTGACAAATGTTATCTTCCGTGCTACTTAGGACTTAGGACTCAGGACTTGGGACTTCCCTTTCATCCCGCCGCGCTCCATCGCCCCCACCCGCACCGTCCGGCCGCGCCAGGTGATGCGGCCGCGCGTGCGGTACGAATCTATCGCGATCCCGAGCGCCAGCAGCACGCCGAGCGGATGCAGCGCGACCGTTGTCCACCGCTGGCGGAAGAGGATCGCACCGGAGGCGCGGACGGCGAGCAGCATCCCCAGCAGTCCGAGCGCCGCAGTGCTTCCCCGCACCGCCGCCATCCAAGGATACACCGCAGCGAGCAGGACGACGCACACTCCCGTGACGAACGGTAGCGGGCGCGCGCCGAACAGCGCGTAGAGGTTCTTGCCGAACCCCGCGCGCACCTCGCGCCACCCCGAGTACATCCGCACCGACAGGTCGCTTGCGGCCACCGTGGCGACCAGGCGCAGCCCGGCGCGCTTCGCCGCGCGGCCGAGGTGCACGTCCTCCAGCACCTCGCCGCGGACGGATGCATGGCCGCCGGCCCAGGCGTATGCGTCGCGCTTGAAGGCGAGCCACTGCCCGTTCGCCATCGACAGCGACGGCGCGGGGACGCGCGGCACCAGCGCAAGCGGCAGCGTGGCGGCGACGGGAAGCTGCGCGACGAGCGGCACCACCGCGGCCTCGGCCCACGTCTCCAGCCGGTGCCGCGGAATCGCCGTCACCACCGTCGCGTCGTGGCGCTCCATCGCCGCCACGGTGCGGGCGACGGCGCGCGGGCCGGCGGCCACGTCGGCGTCGCAGAAGAGCAGGACGTCGCCGCGGGCCTCGCGGGCGAGCTGCGCGCAGGCCCAGCACTTCCCCAGCCATCCCGGCGGGAGATCGGCTCCGCGGACTACGCGTAGCCGGGCATCTCCGCGCGCGAACGACTGGGCGACCGCGGCGGTGTCATCCCCCGACCCGTCGTCCAGCACGATCACTTCGAGCCGCGGATAATCGGACGCGAGCAGGAGCGGGAGATGCGCGCGCAGGTTCGCCGCCTCGTCGCGCGCGGGGACCAGGATGCTGACGAGCGGCGTCGCCCGCGGCTCGCCCGCACGCTCCAACCTCGGCGCGCTCAACAGGTTGGCGAGCGCGACGATCAGCGTCCCCGCCAGCAGCGCGGCGGAGGCGGCGTCCAGGATCGTGAGGACCGTCATCGCACCGCGGGCGACTGGATGGGGACGGAGGGAGATTCGAGGCGCTCGAACGGCCCCGGCCAGCGGCGCGGCGCGTCCTCCCCGTGGCGCGAAAGGAAGTCCAGGATGCGGTCCGATTCGGCTTCCACGGCGGATTCGATCGCGCGGTGGTCGATCTCCCCATCGGCCATCACCGGCGCGCCGGCGGAGACGACGACCGTCGGCGCGGGCGCGTTCAGCGGCTCGTGGTGCAGCGCGACGGGGAGGACGGCGCAGGGGCCGAGCCGGCGCGCGAACACCTCGATCCCCCTGCGGAACCCCAGTGGCCGCCGGTGCGATGGCCAGATGCGCCCCTGCGGGAAGAAGATGACGGTCGCGTCCGGGCGCTCGCGCACCCTTGCGGCCAGCCAGCGCACGGCGTGCAGCACGGACGCGGGGCGCGCGGGATCCATTCCGAACGCCCCGATCAGCGCGAAGAGGGGGAAGCGCCGCAGCTCGCGCTCGGCCATGAGCGAGTAGATGGGCGCGCCGGGGCGGAGGATGCGGTGCACCTCGCGCAGCGTGAAGGCGTCCCACCAGCTCACGTGCTGTGCCGCCAGCACCAGCGGCACCTCCGCCGGGAGCGCGCGCGGCAGCCCGGAAACGAGCGTCGCGGCGATGCGGCGGCGCTGCCAGGGGCGGAAGAAGAGCTCGAAGGTCCGCAGCGCGGCGGGCGAGAAACGGCTACGCATCGGCACGCTTCAGGGTAGCCTCCAGCGCCTGGCGCTCGGCCGCGGGAAGGCGTCCGCGCTCCACCACGAACCGCGCGATCGCGTCGTACAGCGGTGGCGGATACTGCGCGCGCACCAGGGGCAGCAGACGCGCCAGCGCGGCGAAGTCCTCACGGACGCTGCCGCCGCGCCCCAGGATGCCGGGAAGGTAGTAGCAGCTCATCAGCCGCAGGTAGCGCGCCTCGGCGTGCTCCGGGTGCGCGGCGATGGTGGCGTCCAGGATGGCCAGCCCCTCGCGCAGGAACCGCAGCTTCTGCGCGGGCCAGAACGCGTGCTTGGCGCGCAGGGTCACCAGAGCGCCGCGGTACGCCGTCAGCGTCGCGTCCAGCGGCGTCCCCGCCTGCACGGCGGCGCGCGCCCGCACCCGCTCAATCTCCTCCATCCCCTTCGCGATGGCGCGCGAGTCCCGCACGGACTGGAGATACAGGTCGCGCAGCGGCGCCAGGTCCACGCGCTCGTCCCCCGTCACTGCAGGCGCGGGGAGATGCGGATGTGGCGCATCCGCGCGCAGCGGCGCGCCGGCGAGCGCCAGCGCGGCGGTGGTGATGAGGATGATGGTGATGATTCCCGTCCTTGCTCGTCCCACTCGATCTCCCGCTTCATTTCTGTGTTGCTCGACTACTGCGACATCGGTGACGAGTGGCTTCGAAGCACCATCGAGGAGGCACCTTCGGCTCGGAGCCGCGGCGATGGTGCGGAACGAGTCCGCGAAGGCGGACTTTGGGCCGTTGTTGCCGCGAATTCATTCGCCCTTCTACAGCCGCGCAGCTCCCACAGGGCGCGTGCGGCGAGCAGCGCCTTCCCCGGCGCGGTGGTGCGCGCGCGGAGGCGCAGGTTGTCGTAGCCGTTGCGGCGGATGGCGCCGTGGATGCCGCGGTACACGTGCGCGGCGACGGCCACGGGGCGCTGGAAGAAGTCCGGCAGCCGCGGAATGGCCGCGAGCGCCAGCGCGTAATCCGCCTCCGCCGCGCGCATCAGCTGCTCCAGCAGCGCGGCGTACGATGGCGAGACCGGAGCGCCCCCGCCGCCCATCGTGGCCAGCGCGGCCGCGGTGATGCCGTGGCGCTGCATCAGGTCGGCGGGGAGGTAGAGGCGGCCGGCGCGCGCGTCCTCGCCCACGTCGCGGAGGATGTTGGTGAGCTGCATCGCGTGGCCGAGCGCGGCGGCGCGGCGGAGCGTGGCGGCATCGTGCACGCCGAACAGCTCCGTCATCCACAACCCCACGACCGAGGCGACGCGGTACGTGTACGTCCGCAGCGCGTCCATCGTCGGATACGCCTCGCCGCGCAGGTCCATCCGCATCCCCTCGGCCAGCTCCGCCGCGTAGGTGAACGGCACCCCCGCGGACGCCATCTCCCCCATCGCGCGGTCCAGCAGCTCCATCCCCGTCGTCCCGCCGTCGTACGCGCGGCGGGAGAGATCCACCCACTCGGTGAGGATCGCGTCGAGCGAGGCCGCATCTTCCCCGTCCGCGCGGTCCACCAGGTCGTCGGTCACGCGGCAGTATGCATAGACGCGGGCGACCTGCTCCGCCGCCGCGGAAGGGAAGAAGCGGGCGGCGAAGGCGAACGAGCGGCTGTTGCGCGCCATGTACCCGCGCCACTCCGCGGGCGACGGCACGCGCTCGCGGATGCGGCGGGCGACGTTTGCGCGGGCGGCGAGGCCCGGCACCGCGATCCGCCCGGGCTCGGCCGCGGCTTCGCCGGGGACGGGAGATGCGCCGCCGACGCGCGAATCCTCGTCCCCGCCGGGGAAGCGGATGGCGATGGAGACGGGCGCGCGCGCGGCCTGGGCGACCTCCTCGCGGCGGACGGCGTCGTGCGCGCGGCGGAGCCAGTCCGCGGCGAGCTGCGCGATCAGCGCGTCGCCGGGGAGCAGGTCGGCGCGCTGCAGCTCGAAGGCGGCGAAATCGGCCTCCAGCCGCGCCAGCAGCCGGCGGATCGGCGTCTCCCCATCCCCCTCGACGGAATGGAGGGCGGCGAGCGCATCCTCCACCGGTGCGCCGAAGGCGGCGGGCGGAAGCTCCTCCATCACCCACGTCCAGCGGCGCTGCGCGTGGTCGCCAAGCGGCGGCTTTCCAGTCTCCGTGCGCGGGCAGTAGTCCAGCAGGTCGTCCAGCCGCTGGTAGAGCAGGCCGAGCCCGCGCCCCAGCTCGTAGAGGTCGCGCACCTGCACGTTCCACGCGGTGTCCGCCCGCCTGCCGATGGCCGCCGGCGCCGCCAGCGCGCACCCCAGGAGCGCGCCCGCCTTGTCGCGCGCGATGCGCTCGTACTCGCCCGGCGCCAGCGCCCGGCCGACCGACCGTCCCTGCGCGATCTCCCCCGCGATCGTCGCCTCCACCGCCTCGGCGAAGAGGTCGGCGAAGGCGAGCGAGGCGGTGCGCGCGGCCATGCGGTACGCCCACGCCAGCAGGTGGTCGCCCGCCACCAGCGCCGCGCCGGCGCCCGCGACCGCGGCCAGCGTCGGCTCGCCGCGCCGCGTACCCGCGCCGTCCACGATGTCGTCGTGCACCAGCGACGCCTCGTGCGCCAGCTGCACGGCCAGCGCCGCGCTCCACATCCGCGGCCACTCCGCGAAGGCGCCGCACCGCGCCGCCGCGTACGCCGCCACCGGCCGGATCAGCTGCCCGTCACACCCGATGCGCGGCATCCCCATCGTCCGCATCTGCCCCGCCATGGCCACGAGCGACTGGCGGACGCGCCCGCGCGCCCCGTCCAGCGTCTCGGCCTCCGCCGGCGCGCCCGGCATCCACGCGACCGCCGGGCTCACGCGGCGGCCTCCGTCATCGAGAGGCCGGGGCGCCGCGGCGCCATCGCCCGCGCCAGCAGCGCGGCGGCGCCCAGGGCGGCGAGCGTAACCAGCGCGGCGGGCCAGAACCCGCGCGCCATGATCATCCCCAGCGGCAGCAGCAGGTTGGCCGCATAGAAGCCGGCCAGCCACCCGGCCGGCAGCCGCGCGATCCACCGGTCCGCGCGGACGGTGGCCAGCGCGCCCATCAGCGCCAGCCCGGTGGCGTACCAGCCGAACAGGTTCAGCAGCGGCATCCCGTAGTACGGTCCGGGCGCGCCCCACACCCAGTACGCGGTGGCGTGGCTCATCGCCGGGTCCAGCGCCAGGTCCCAGCTCAGCAGGACGAACGACGCCAGCAGCACGCGCCGCCACGGCCGCGAGCCGATGGGGATGAGGATTCCCGCCAGCGCGTACGACGGCACCGCCATGAAGAACCAGCTGAGCGGGATGAGAAGCGGCACGTGCCCGAACCACTTCGGCCCCAGCGCGTCCGTGTAGGAGTACGGGCCGAAGGGGAGCCCAACCGTGGTCCCCATCAGCTCGCTGGAGAGGGAGACGAGGTAGAGAAGGAGGAACGCGCCGGTCCACCGCCGCCCGGCGTGGACGGAAAGGAAGAGCGCGAGCGCCGCCGCGGCCAGCAGGATCTGCGCGCGGGAGAAGAAGGTGAAGGCGACGCCGTAGAACCCCGCCGCGCCCGGAAAGCGCGCCAGCAGCGCCGGATGCGTTCCGAACGTGGCGAAGCCCGCCACCGCCAGCGCGGTGAAGCCATACAGCGCCCACAGCGCGAACCTCGCCGCGCGCTCCCCCGCCCCGCCGTTCGCCATGCCCGTGTCCCTCAACGCACCCTCCCTGTCCGCGCGTCGCGCCGCGCGCCGTGGGTTCGCAGATCCGCCGCGGCGCCGGCATGCGTACCCACACACCGCCCCGCAGGGGAGATACGGCCGATGCCGCCAATTCGGATGGCACCCTCGCTGCCTGCACGGGAACCCTATAACCTTGTACAAACCTTGTCAAGCATCTGGAGGGGTGATAGTTTGACAAAGGGTGGACAAGAGCGGGAAAGCTGACAGGGCGCGGCGGATGACGGGTTCGGTGCGTCGCTCCAGCGCCCGCGACCCTCTCCCCCCGCCCCCTCTCCCCCAAAACTGCTGTATAGACCGGAGACATAAGTTACACCCGTTCGGAGAGATGGGTGACACTCCAGAATGAACGCCCAAGACCTTCAAAGGAGGCTTGGGCATGCCCTGGAGTGGAACGGTGGAGGAGCAGCGGAGGAAGTTTTTCGAAGAGTTCACGGCGCCGGGAGTGAA
>NZ_DATIND010000048.1 GCF_035474595.1 Longimicrobium sp. | reverse complement strand
CGCCCCGACTCCCACCGCGAGCACCTCCACCCTCTGATTTCGACGCGACGACTCGGGCTCGTCACCCACTCCCGGCTGTCAGATTTTCGGCCGCCAGAAGTGTCAGACTTTCACCCGGCGTTGACAGAGGGCGGCGCGAGGCCTCGGACGCGCACCTGCGTGAGGGATGCGCGCCCGGAGGGCCGGGAACCCGCCGCGCTCGCGAAGATGGAGAGGATTCGCCCGGACGCCCGGCGCGGCGAGGGCCCGGCGCGGTTGGGCACAGTCGTACCGTGCCCTACCGCGCGCGCAGCCCGGTTTGGCACCTGAGCGCCAAACACGCCCGAACCCCGCCGTCCCGAAACGATGCGGCCCCTCTCCCGAGACTTCCGGGAGAGGGGCCGGGCAAGCGGCACCGACCAGCGGCCCCGCGGGCTGTCCTGCCGGCGAACCGTCTCGACCTACATCAGCCCGCCGCTGTCCCGCTCGCCACGCCACACGGCGTCGTCGTCGTACTCGTCGTGGTCCGGCACCACCTCCAGCGCGGGAACCGGCACGTGGCGCACAACCCGCATCACACCCTCCCAGCCGCAGGAGGTGCACCACCGGCGGTTCAGCATGCGGCGCACCGGGCGGAGCAGCTGGGAGCGGATCGGCAGGCTCTCGCTGCCGCAGCGCGGACAGTCGCGGCCGGCGGGGAGGAGCGCCACCAGCAGGGCCAGCGGAGCCAGGAGCATCACCACCCAGAGCGCCGTCATGAACATCCAGAACATCGCGTCCTCCCTGGTTCGCCGGTCCCTCTGCGCGTCCCCCGCGCTCGTCTTTCGGGTCAGGCAAAGCGTGTGCCGTTGCCGCCGCACGCCACGGAGCCCAGATATCGTTGCAAATGCGGATCTTACGCGTAGATAGCACCCATCCCGACCCGGCCGCGCTGGCCGACGCCGCGGCCGTTCTGCGCGGCGGCGGGCTGGTGGCGTTCCCCACCGAGACGGTGTACGGGCTGGGCGCCCACGCGCTCGACCCGGCGGCCGTGGCGCGAATCTACGAGGCCAAGGGGCGCCCGTCGTACAACCCGCTGATCGTCCACGTCGCGTCCATCGGCGAGGCGCGGGGGCTGGCGAGCGCGTGGCCAGAGGCGGCGGACAGGCTGGCGGAGCGGTTCTGGCCGGGGCCGCTCACCCTGGTCGTCCCCAAATCTCCCGAGATCCCCGACGCGGTGAGCGCGGGGCTGGACACGGTGGGCGTGCGCATCCCCGCGCATCCCGTGGCGCACGCGCTGCTCCTGGCGGCGGGCGTTCCGCTCGCCGCGCCGAGCGCCAACCGCTCGATGGGGGTGTCGCCGACCACGGCCGAGCACGTGCGGCGCAGCCTGGGCGGGCGAGTGGACGTGATCGTGGACGGCGGCCCCTGCCCGGTGGGGATCGAGTCCACCGTGCTGAGCCTGGCCGGCGAGGTGCCGACCGTGCTGCGCCCCGGCTCCATCTCCATCGGCGAGCTGCGCGAGGTGCTGGGCGAGGTGGCCGCCGCGTCGGCGGAGCCGTCCGGCCGCGCCGCCCGCCCGTCGCCTGGGATGCTGGACCGGCACTACGCGCCCGCCGCCGAGGTGCGCCTCTTCTCCCCCGCCGCGCGCGAGGCCACGTTCGCGAAGGCGGTGTGGGCGGCGACGGACGAGCGCCGCGTGGGGGTGATCGCCTTCGCGCCGGTGTCCGCATCGGGCGCGGAGGTGGTGGCGATGCCCGCGGACGTGCCCGGGTACGCCGCCCGCCTCTACGCCGCCCTGCACGCGATGGACGCCGCCGGCGCCGAGGTGATCTGGATCGAGCAGGTGCCGGACGCGCCGGAGTGGGCGGGGGTGCGCGACCGGCTGCGGCGCGCGGCCACGGGCGCTGCGGTGCTGCCGGGCGAATGAATTCGCGGCGCCGTGGCTTCAGCCGCCCGGACGAATGCATGGGCGCAGCAACGGCTATTGTTCGGGGCTGGACACCGTGGTTATTTAAGGAGAGGTGACGGCAAGAACTCTCACGGGAGACCAGATGAGCGACTTCCCGGAAGATCCGCCGCGGGTGGACAGGTCCGCCCTGTCTCTCGTGCCGCTGTTCGACGAACTGGACGAGCAACGATACTGGCGATCGCGCACTCCCGCCGAACGCCTCCGCCACCTTGAGACCCTGCGCCGCATCAACTATGGAGATCAGGCTACCGCAAGACTTCAAAGAGTTCTTGAGGTTGCTCCGCTCGCATGGCGTTAGGTACCTGCTGGTCGGCGGATACGCCGTAACGTATCACGGCTACCCGCGCGCTACGGGTGATCTGGACGTGTGGGTCGCCATCGATCCGCAGAATGCGCAACGGATCGTCGATGCGCTGCGCGACTTCGGCTTCGACACGCCTGAGCTCTCCCCCGCCCTCTTCCTCCAGGACGGCAAGATGGTCCGGATGGGCAACGTTCCGCTCCGGATCGAGGTTCTGACCGTCATCTCGGGCGTCGAATTCGACGAATGCTACGCTGGCCGGGTGGAAGACGAGCTCGATGGGGTAAAGGTCTCGCTCATCAGCCTTCGCGATCTGAAGACGAACAAGAAAGCCAGCGGCCGGAACAAGGATCTGGCCGATCTCGAGAACCTGCCGTAGCCGCTCTCGCGCCCCCCTCCATCTGCAGACGCACCCTCGAATGCCCCGATACATCGCCTTTCTCCGCGCCATCAACGTGGGCGGGCACGTGGTGAAGATGGACCGCCTGCGCGCGCTGTTCGCGGAACTCGGGTTCGAGCGGGTGGAGACCTTCATCGCGAGCGGCAACGTGATCTTCGACGCGAAGGAGAAGGACACGGCGGCGCTGGAGACGCGGATCGAGGCGCATCTCAGGTCCGCGCTCGGGTACGAGGCGGCGACGTTCATCCGCACGCCCGCGGAGGTGGCCGCGGCGGCGGAGCACGAACCCTTCCCGCGCGTCGATGGCGATACGCTCTACGTCTCCTTCCTCCGCGAGCCGCCGGACGCCGCCGCCGTGGAGAAGCTCGCCGCGCTGGGTGGCGACGACGACCGGTTCGCCGTGCGCGGGCGCGAGCTGTACTGGTGGCGCCGCGGCAGGCTCAGCGACTCGGCGATCACCGGCGCGCAGCTGGACCGCGCCGTCCGCGTCCCCGGCACCATGCGCAACGTCACCACCGTGCGGAAGCTCGCGGCGAAGTACCCGGCTGGCGACTAACGGCATCGCCGCGATCCGCCGGCGAAGATGACCGCGGGGCGTGGGATTTCTGCGGAATTGCCGCCGCAACTGTGTGCGTGGATCAACACGCTCGCGGCGAGAATCTTACGGCTGTTCCTCATCCAACCCGCTGCCATTACGGCGGATAGCCGCAGCCGAAACAGCTGGCGCACGATCTGCACGAAAATGTCCTTCGCCGCACGCCCCCCGCGGCGGCACTTCATGCGATCCTTCAATCGCTCCCGACCCATCTCCATCGCACCGCCCACGATGCCCGCGAGGCTCTCATGGCCCGGACCCTCATCCTCATCGCGTCCCTCTGGTTCATCGCGATCGGCGGCTGGCTGACGCTGCCGCAGCGCCCGGACGGCTGCGAAGTCTGCGGCACCCCGGCGGCCGGGCTCGCGATCGGGCTCGCCACCCTCGCTTGCGGGATCGTCTCATTGATCGTGGCCGTGCGGATGCCGCCCGCGAACCCGGGCTCCGTCCTTCGACGCTGACCCGCCGCGGCCTCTTCCGGCCACGTTGGGGACTCCGGTACGAGCGGCGGCGCACATCGCACACAGGACAAAAGGGACGGCGCGAGGCAGTTGCTTCGCACCGCCCCTTCGCTTAGTCTTCGGGAGCAAACATAGACAGAGGCATCGAATGGGAGGGCGTCTGATGACCATCATGGCGGACGCGGAAGCGGGTGCGTCTCCGGCGGCGGGGGCCGACATCGGGGCGTTGCTGCGCGAGCGGTTCGGGCTCCCCGGCTTCCGGCCGGGGCAGGAGCGGGTGATCCGCGCGATCCTGGAGCGCGGGGCGGCGCTGGCGGTGTTCCCCACCGGCGGCGGCAAGAGCCTGTGCTACCAGCTTCCCGCGCTCCTGCTGGACGGCGTGACGCTCGTCGTAAGCCCGCTGATCGCGCTGATGAAGGACCAGATCGACGCGCTGCGGGCGCTGGGGATCGACGCCGCGCGGCTGGACAGCTCGCTCAGCTTCGACGAGGCCAAGGCGGTGGAGAAGCGCCTCCTCTCCGGCGAGCTGCGCCTGCTCTACGTCTCGCCCGAGCGCTTCAACAACGAGCGTTTCCTCGAACTCCTCGGCCGCGTCCACGTCGCCCTCTTCGCGGTGGACGAGGCGCACTGCATCTCCGAGTGGGGGCACAACTTCCGCCCCGACTACCTGAAGCTGGCCGACATCGCGCGCACGCTGGGCGCCGAGCGCGTCCTGGCCCTCACCGCCACGGCCACGCCGCAGGTGGTGGACGACGTCTGCGCCAGCTTCCGCATCCCCCGCGACGGCGCGGTGGTCACGGGGTTCCATCGCCCCAACCTCTTCCTCTCCGTCCACCCCACCCGCCCCGGCGAGCGCGACGCCGAGCTGGTGCGGCGAGTGCGCTCGCGCCCGCCCGGGCCGGGGATCGTGTACGTCACCCTGCAGCGCACCGCCGAGCGCGTGGCGAAGCTGCTGGACGAGGCGGGGATCCCCGCGCGCGCCTACCACGCCGGGATGAACGACGACGTGCGCGCGCAGGTGCAGGAATGGTGGAAGGCGTCGGACCACGCCACGGTGGTCGCTACCATCGCCTTCGGGATGGGGATCGACAAGTCGGACGTGCGCTACGTCTACCACTACAACCTTCCCAAGGGACTGGAGAGCTACAGCCAGGAGATCGGCCGCGCCGGGCGCGACGGACAGCCGTCGGTGGTGGAGATGCTGGGGGGGATGGACGACGTGGCCACGCTGGAGAACTTCGCGTACGGCGACACGCCCACCGCGGCCTCCGTCCGCGCGCTGGTGGACGAGCTGCTGGGCGCCGGCGCCTCGTTCGACGTCTCCGTCTTCGACCTCTCCAGCCGCCACGACATCCGCCAGCTGGTGGTGAAGACGGCGCTCACCTACCTGGAGCTGCTCGGGGTAATCCACCAGGGAACGCCGTTCTACGCCGGCTACCGCATCCGCCTGAAGGAGGAATTAAAGGAGGTGACGGGACGCTTCAACGGCGAGCGGAAGGCGTTCGTGGAGGGGATCTTCCGCGCGGCCAGCTTCGGGCGCACGTGGTACACGCTGAACCCGGAGGACGTCGCCGCGAAGCTCGGCTCGGACCGGGGCCGCGTCTGCCGCGCGATCGAGTACCTGGGCGAGCAGGAGCTGGCCGAGGTGCAGGCCAGCGACGCGCGCCTGCGCTTCACCCGCACCGCCACGCACGCCGACGCCGCGGCCTTGGCGGACGAGCTGCTGGAGCGGTTCGCGCGGCGCGAGGCGCAGGAGGTGGAGCGGGTGCGCGACGTGGTGGCGCTCGCGTCGCGCGACGGGTGCATCACCACCGGGCTGCTGGCGCACTTCGGCGAGGAGCGGGCGGAGCCGTGCGGGCACTGCACCTGGTGCGAGACCGGCCGCGCCACCGTCTTCCCCGCCCCGCCGCCGGCCGCGCCCATCGAGCGGCGCGTGAACGCCGGCGAGGTGCGCGCCGTCCGCGACGGGCAGCCGGACGCGCTGGGGGCGCCGCGGCAGCTCGCGCGCTTCCTCTGCGGCCTCACCAGCCCCGCCGTGAGCCGCGCGCGCATGGGCCGCCACCCGCTCTTCGGCGCCCTCGAGGACCACCGCTTCGCCGACGTGCTCGCGTGGTGCGAGGCGCTGGGGTGAGTGGTTCGCAACGCAATTTCTGCACGGAGATGACGTCATCCTGAGGCCGCCCGCGCCGTAGCCGCAGCATGCGCCAGCGGTTGCAGGCCGAAGGATCTATAATGTGAAAGCACGTCGGCTTCGGAAGCGGGCAGATGGTTGTCCGCGATGTGCGGAGATGCAGTCGGAGCGCTGCGATTGCTGACGTGTGGATCACGCTATAGATCCCTTCGGCCTGCAATGTCTTGAGTGAGGACAGGTAGCGTTGTGGCCGGCCTCAGGATGACGTCGGGCGGGGCGTGCGTTGGGGATGACGCTGTCGGGAAAGGGTCACCTCGGTGGATGTTTCTTGTGGCAGCGCGGGATCTCGACACAAACGGAAGCAGGGCGAGACGGGATTCGTCTCGCCCTGCGTCGTTGTCGCGGAAACCGGATCGGGTCAGCCGGCGGCGGTGCCGCGGGTGCCGGTGTCCTGGGTGGTGACGGTGTTGCAGGAGTTCAGCGTGCCGCCGTCCAGCCAGTAGGGGCTGCTCAGCGTGCAGGTGCGCGGCTGGACCACGACCGCCGCGTCGCTGAAGGGCGAGAGCGCCACCGTGGGGGTCAGCTCCCAACCGCCCGCGTCGTCGTGCACGTTCAGCGTCAGCTTCACCTCGCCGCCGAAGGGACGCATCTGGCCGCCGCTGGACGAGAGCGTGTAGCCGTCGTTCCACGCGTAGACGTTCGGCGTGCCCGTCAGCCCGTCGAAGGTGTTGGAGAAGCCCTGGCTGTGGTAGGTGACCGTCCCGGCGAAGCGCGTGTAGCCGAAGGTGGCGCCGCCCTGCGCGGCGTTGCAGACGAAGAGCACGGCCCCCTGCTCCGGCATCTGCCGGCTGGCGCACGCCTGGCCGTTCGCGTCCAGTGCCGAGGCCACGTCGTTCCAGTGCTCCACCTGCCACTCCACCCCGCTCGACGCCACCGTCACGTCCAGCGCGGTCAGCGGGAACTGGACGGCGCGGTCGAGCGTTCCCTGCACGCTCACCGCCTGCGTGCGCGTGGTGGTGGTCTCGGTGTTCGAGTACTCCTTGTGGCTCCCGTCGGGCTTGCTCCAGGTGTAGTCGAGCACGCTGGTGCTGGCGGAGGAGCGGTCCTCGGCCTCGGCCGTCCAGGCGGTGTGGGCGGCGCCCACCACGTCGACCGTGGCCTGGTCGCCGGCGTTGGCCTGCAGCGTGGCGCTGCCGCCGGTGCCGTTGGCGCGCACCTCCACGGTGTGGCTGCCCAGCGAGGTGAAGGTGTAGCGGAAGGCGCAGGTCACCGCGTCGCCCGCGTCCACCCAGATGTCCTCGGCGCGGTCCACGGCCTGGCCGTCCACGTACAGCACGCAGTCGGCGCGGGTCCCCACGTCGCCGCCGGTCTCGCTCACGGTGGCGGTGATCACCACCGGCGCGCCCACCAGCGTCTGCCCCGGCATGCTCACGTCCACGTGCAGCGCGGCGGCCTGCTTCACCGTCTCGGTGACCGTCACCACGTCGGTGCGGCGCCCGTCGATGCCGCGGACGTTGGCCTGCACCTGGATGCGCGCGCCCGGCGCCAGCCCGGCGAGCATGAAGGTCTGCGTGCCGCCGCCGTTCAGCCCGTTGTGGTTCTCGGTGAAGAGCGCGGTGCCGTCGCTGCCGAACACCTTCAGCTGCGCCTTCACGATCTGCCCGGGCGCGTGGTCCGGGTCGTCCAGGCTTCCCGTGGTGATGGTCAGCGTGGTCACCCCGTTGCCGCCGGTGACGGCCAGCGCCTCGAGCCGCGCGGTGCCGGAGCGGCCGGTGGCGTGCGGGGCGCTGCCGTCGTGGTACTTCACGGCATTGGAGACGAGACGGGCGGCGGGAGCGGAGACCAGGCTCGGTGCGGAGGCCGCGGGCGCGCGCCGGGCCGGCGCGGTGCCGGTGTCGGAGCAGGCCGCGGTGGATGCCAGGAGCGCGGCGGCGAGGAGGACCGCCGCGTGGGAATGCGCGAAGAGATGACGCTGTGCCTTCCGGAGCATGATGGCCAGCCGCGTGCGAAGGGGAAACGATCGCGCGATGCGATCCTTCGGCGGCTGGGCTGTCTCGGAGAGACCCCTGGCTTTGCGGACCGGCCTCGCGGCCGGGGTGCCTTTGTCGGGACTGCTTCCTTCGGCGGCCGGGCTGTCTCGGAGAGACCCCTGGGCTTTGCGGACCGGCCTCGCGACCGGGGTGCCTTTGTCGGGTTGCGATGGGGAGTGTTCGACGGCCGCGGATCCTGCTCGCGGATCGTCAACGGGCGGTAACCTAATCCCCCTTCCAACCCGGCGCAAGGATTCTGTTACAGCATTCCGTATCAGATGGGGAGACCACCTGTCCCTCTTCCACTCCGATTGAGCCAACGGAGGTTGCGATCCGGCACGATCCGCCTCCCACGCGTGCGTTGCATCCACGCCACACTTTCCGCAGTCCGGGCGCGGAGGGACGCGGGTGGGAGATCACCCGCGGGCGGTGACGAGGGGCTTGCCGCGCCGAGCGTAACCCGTCACCATCTCACTACCGGCACGCCGGATTCGCCGCTGATACAGCTCGCCCCCCGCGGAACGGAAATCCCCATGAGATACGACGTGATCGTGATCGGCGCCGGGCAGGGCGGCGTGCCGCTGGCCGCGCTGCTGGCGGAGAGCGGGCGCACGGTGCTGCTGGCGGAGCGCAGCGAGGTGGGCGGCACCTGCGTGAACCGCGGCTGCACGCCCAGCAAGAGCCTGATCGCCAGCGCGCAGGCGGCGCACGACGCGCGGCGCGCCCGTCGTCTTGGCGTGAACACCGCCGTGGAGGTGGACTTCCGCGCGGTGATGGAGCGCGTGGACGGCATCGTCCACCAGTGGCGCGAGGGGGTGCGGCAGCGCCTGGAGCGCGCGGGCGAGCGGCTCACCGTCGTCCAAGCCCACGCGCGCCTCGCCGGACCACGGAAGGTGGAGATCGAGGGCGAGACGCACGAGGCGGAGACCATCGTCCTGAACGTCGGAACGCGCCACGCGGTGCCCAGGATCCCGGGGCTGGACGCGGTGCCCTTCCTCACCAACGGCTCCATCTTCGCGCTGCGCGAGCTGCCGGAGCGGCTGGTGTGCGTCGGCGGCGGCTACATCGGGTGCGAGCTGGGGCAGGCGTTCCGGCGGCTGGGCGCGGAGGTGACGATCATCGACCCCGGCGACCGGCTGCTGGCGCGCGAGGACCCGCAGGTGTCGGCGGAGATCGAGAAGCAGTTCGCCGCCGAGGGGATCGGCGTGCGCAAGGGAAGCCGTCCGGCGCGCGTGGAGCGGCGGGAGGATGACGTCGTGGTGACGATGGAGGACGGGAGCGAGGCGGCCGGATCGCACCTGCTGGTGGCGACGGGGCGGACGCCGAACACCGGCGACCTGGGATGCGACGCGGCCGGCGTGCGGCTGGACGAGCGCGGCTTCGTGGCGGTGGACGACGGCTTCCGCACCTCCGCGGAGGGCGTGTTCGCCATCGGCGACTGCACCGGCGGCCCGCAGTTCACCCACCGCGCGTGGGACGACGGGCGGATCCTCTTCGACATCCTCACCGGCCAGCGGAGCGGCGGGCGCGACGGGCGGCTGGTCCCCTACGCCATGTTCACCGATCCACAGGTCGGCCGCGTGGGGATGACGGAGCGCGAGGCGCGCGAGCAGGAACTCGACGTGGAGGTGGCGGAGATGCCGTTCGCGGGGGTGGCGCGCGCGGTGGAGGCCGACGTCCCCGCCGGGGTGATGCGCATCCTCGTCGACCGGAAGACGGAGCGCTTCGTCGGCGCGTCGATCGTGGGCGCGCAGGCGGGGGAGCTGGTGCACGTATTCTCCGTGCTGATGCAGGCCGGCGCGACCGCACGCACGGTGGTCGACACGGAGTTCATCCACCCCACGTTCGCCGAAGGGTTGCAGACGCTGGTGATGAAGCTCCCGCGCTACGCCCTGGCCCCCTGCCCCGCCTCCGAGGCCGCGGAGATGATGACCGCAGCCGCGGTTTGAGGGAAAGAAGAAAGGTCTCACACGGAGGGACCGGAGGAAACGGAGGACGGGTGCAGTTCTCCGTTCCCTCCGTTTCCTCCGTGTGATCATGCTGTGGCGGCGTTGCGGAACGGGCGGCGCCGTGGCAGACTCGGACGATGCGAGGTCTGCGACACGATCCACGACGGAGAGGACGATGGCGACGAACTGCACCCACACCGACCAGATCCACGACGTGCACCCCAACACGCAGGGATGCGAGGAGTGCCTGAAGACCGGCAGCTGGTGGGTGCACCTGCGGATGTGCCGCACCTGCGGCCATGTGGGCTGCTGCGACTCGTCGCCCAACAAGCACGCCACCAAGCACTTCCACGCCACGCAGCACCCCATCATCCAGTCCGCCGAGCCGGGCGAGGACTGGAGCTGGTGCTACGTGGACGAGGTCCCGGTGTGAGGTGGAGGCACAGGGTGTCCGGGTTCAATTCCGCGCGAAGTTGATTACCTTGGATGTTCCAGCCACCTGCTCGGAAAGGCGAAAATGGCGACCGCACCAGCCTATACCCTGGATCGCGAGGACCGCGACTACGTCATCCGGGTGAGCTCCGACGTTCTGGACGAGGCGGAGCTCACCCGGCTCCTGGATTACCTGGTCCTGGAATCCATCCGCAAGCGCAGCCAGTTGACGGAAGACCATGCCGCCATGCTCGCGAACGAGGTGAAGCAGGCCGCCTGGGAGCGCGTGCGCCACATCTTCGAGGGCCCCTGACGTGCCGGGCCCGGAGTCGCCCGTTGTCGTAGACACCAACGTCATCTTCTCCGCCCTCCTCCGCGCCGACTCGCCCTTCGCTCGAATACTCGGGAACGCCGATCGCACGTTCTTCGTGTGCGAGAGCATTCTCGTGGAGCTGTTTCACCACAAGGAGCGGATCCAGCGCTTTTCGCGGCTGGGCGAAGACGAAGTCCTCGTGGTACTCCATCAGCTTCTCCGGCGTGTCCACATCTACAGGGAAGATGCGTTTCCCGCGCGCCACGTAGCGACCGCCCGCGAGCTCTGCCGCGACGTCGATCTCGCCGACGCACCGGTGGTCGCGCTGGCGCTCACGCTCGATGCCTGGCTGTGGACGGGCGACCGGGCATTGCGCAGGGGTCTGGAACAGCGAGGCTTCACATCCTTCTTCGATCCCCGGTCCGCTGTCGAGTAACGAAACCGGGGTAGGACGCACAAGGAATAAGAACGAAAACGCGCCGCCGTGGGTGATCCACGGCGGCGCGCCTTTATCTACCATCTTCTTTATCGTGCTTCCGTACTCTCGTACTTCCGTACTGCTGTTGCGGTTACCGGCCGCTGCCGCCGCGGAGCGCGGTGAGGCGGTCGACGTACTGCTGCGCGTTCGGGTCCAGCTGCTTCATCCTGGCGAACACCCGCTCCAGGAACACCTGACGCGCGGCCTGCACCTCGGGGAGCTGCGCCACGCGCGGCTGCATCCCGGCGAAGTACGTCTGCAGCTGCTGCGCCTCGGTGGCCAGCGCGTTCAGCTTGGCGTTGTCGTTGGCGGTGCGCGCGGCGGCCACCTCGGCCTGCAGCGCGGTGGCGCGGGCCAGCTTGGTGGGCGCGGTGGGGTCCAGCTTGGCCATTCCGGCGTTCACCACCGCGGTGAAGCTGTCCTGCGCCGGCTTCAGCGACGGGTCGCTCAGCGCCTGCTGCTGCAGCGCGCCCAGCTTGGCCTGCAGCTGCTGCGCCTCGTCGGCCGAAGCGGCCGCGGGAGCCGCCGGCTGCGCGGGCGCCGGCGTGGTCTGCGCCGCGACGGCGGCGGGAAGGGCCAGCGCGGCGGCGGCCAGGAAGGCGATGCGGGTGCTCTTCACGGTTTCCTACTCCACACCAGAATGGCGAATCATCCACCGGCACCCGGACTCCCCGGCCGCGGCGGCGCGAACTCGGACGTTTCGACACCACTGCCTAACTATGGTTCCATTCGGCAGTTACATCACTCCAACAGCAACGCGGACGGGTAGCAGTCCGCCTCCCCATCCCTCACATCCACCTCCTCGCCGGCGACGCGCGGAGTGGAAGAAACGCGCCAGCCGTGCTGTACGTGACGCGTCCCCCGGCGGGCCCTGTCCCCTGTCCCCTTACCCGCGGCCAAGGAGCGAAAGGACGAGCCGGGTGACGTCGAGCTGCGTGGGGTGCTCGCCCGCGGCGGCGCGGACGCGGGCGCGGAGCTGGCGCCCGTCGCCGCCGGGGAGGGCGACGACGAGGGGGATGCGGCTGTCCTGGGCGGTGGGGCTGCCGTGCCAGGAGTGGTAGATGCCGGAGAAGTAGAAGCGCTCGCCGATCGGGCGCTGCATCCCCGTGCGCGCCAGGAGAAGGACGTCGCCCGCGTGGTTGCCGTACGGGCCCGTGGCCAGCCCGTCCATCCGCCGCTCCAGGTCCAGCAGGTCGGGGCGCGGATGCGCGCGCAGATACTCGCCGATCGCCACCAGCTTTTCCCCGTCCCACACCTGGAAGGGCGCGGCGTCCTGCCCGAACGGCCGCGGCTGCCGCGCGAAGATCAGGTCCAGCGTGCCGCGCAGCTGCGGCACCCCCGCGCCCGTGCGGTTGGCGGCGTCGAAGGCGCGCACCACCGGGAGCACGTCCTGCTCGAAGCGTGGCGGACGCCGCCAGTCGCAGCGGTCGGCCGGGTTGGGGCAGGCGGAGCGGTCGGCCAGGTAGACGTACGCCATCGCCCCCTGGTAGGCGACGACGGACTGGTAGACGCGCTCGTCGTCCTTCACGTCCAGGTGGAAGGGGCGCACGCGGAAGCCGGCCTGGTGCAGCACCGCGGGCGGCTCGTCGTCGCCGGCGGTGCCGAGAGAGTGCAGGTCGTCGTTCAGCACCGGCGTGTGGCCGTGGTCGGCCACGAAGACGACCCAGGTGTCGCGCAGCGCGTGGCGGCGGCGGTAGGCGTCCAGCACGCGGCCGACCACGCGGTCCACCACCGTCTCCACGTACGCCTGCTGCGCCCGGAGCGGGTCCGGCGCCACGTGCGTCCACAGGTCCACGCCGGGAAAGTAGACGACCTGGAGGTCGGCCACCCCGCGCTTCTCGATGGTCGACAGCAGGCTCCCCGCC
This sequence comes from Longimicrobium sp., assembly GCF_035474595.1. Lineage (NCBI taxonomy): Bacteria > Pseudomonadati > Gemmatimonadota > Longimicrobiia > Longimicrobiales > Longimicrobiaceae > Longimicrobium > Longimicrobium sp. Next base: position 28,511 of record NZ_DATIND010000048.1, on the reverse strand, counting down.
GCGCCCTCGTCGAGCTGCGCGTACACCTCGCGCTTCACCTCGCCCTCCTGCGCGCCCTCGGCAAAGGCGCTCACCATGGGCCCCAGCGCGACGGGATCGGGGACGGTGACCAGGTCGGCGCCGCGCTGCAGCGCCGCGAGCGAGACGTAGGCGCGCACCCCGGCCTGCTCGTACAGCGTGGGGGCGTGCGCCACGCGGCCCATCAGCTGGTCGCTGTAGACCTGCAGCGCCTGCGTGTTCTCGCTCACGGTAACGGGCGCGGGGGCGTAGAAGCGGTCTTCCTCGCGCGCGAACCACTCGTTGCCGGGAACGCCGGTGCGCCCCGCCGGCTGGCCCGTGAAGAGCGACGTCCACGCGGCGTAGGTGGTGGACGGGAGGATGCTGAGCACGCCCGGCACCGCGTACGCGTGCTGGTACACGCCCGGCTCGCCGCGGCGCGGGCGCCCCACCAGCCGGGCGATGCTGCGCGCGCGGCCGGAGCGGATGACGGCCTCCAGCTGGTCCGCGCCCACGCCGTCGAGCGCGAACACCAGCACGCGCGGGCTCCCGCGGGCCGGGCGCATGGGCTCGCGCAGCACCTTCTCCGCGCCCTCGGCCACCAGGTCCGCGACCTCGCCCGTGCTGCGGCCCAGCTTCAGCGCCACATACCCGGCCGCCGCGGCCAGCACGGCCAGCGCCGCGATCACCCATCCCCGTTTGCTCATCCGCCGCTCCACACCGTCCGTCGAGATACGCGTTCGTCGCTGCAGCCGCGGGGCTGAGCGATCCGCCGCTGAAGCCGAACTTCGGAACGCGGCGACGAACGCAAGTCGTCCGCCAGCGAGCTCCGTGCTCGCCCAACCGCGGCGGCCCTCTCCCCCCGGCCCCCTCCCCCAGAAACCGACCGGGGGAGGGGGAGAACTAACCAAGAGGAGAAGTTTCGGCCTGATGGCGCAGCATCTTGCCCGCCTGGCTAGCCCCCTCCCCCGGCCCCTCCGCCCGCTCCGCGGGGGGGGAGAACTCAACGCGGGAAAGCTTTCGGAGCCACCGGGATGCTTCCTGCGGGCATCGCATCACACGTGCGTCCGACGAGTGCGCCACCCTCTGCGCGCCACGCTCGAAGTTACCCCCTCCCATTATCGGGGCCCGTACCGGGCGAGGGGTACGCGGCCCCAGCCGCGGGGGGAGGGCTCCGCGGGGCCGAGAGCGGCGCGGAGAAGGCTCCACGGCGTTCAGTCCCGATCCCCAGACCGCTGGCGGTGTATGCAGCCAAGCGGCATCTTGTCGGCCGTCTTCCGTTTTCGAGGGGTGAGATGGTTCCTGAGGCCAAGCGCGAGCGGCTGCGCGGCATTCTGCGCGAGTGCGGCTCGGTGGTGGTGGGGTACAGCGGCGGCGTCGATTCCGTGTTCCTGGCCAAGGTGGCCGTGGACGTGCTCGGCGCCGCGAACGTGCTGGCGGTGACCGGGAAGAGCGACTCGGTGGCCAGCTGGATGGAGGACACGGCGCGCGAGGTGGCCGCCGGGTTCGGCATCCCCTGGCTGGAGGTGGAGACGCGGGAGATGGACGACCCGCGCTACGCCGCCAACCCCAACAACCGCTGCTACTTCTGCAAGAGCGAGCTGTGGACGCGCCTCGCCTCCGTCGCCCATGAGCGCGGGCTGCGGACGGTGCTGGACGGCTCCAACGCCGACGACGTGGGCGACCACCGCCCGGGCGCCGTGGCCGCGGCGGAGAACGCCGTGCGCTCGCCGCTGCTCGAGGCGGGGCTGACCAAGGCCGAGATCCGCGCCTGGTCGCGCGAGCTGGGGCTGCCCACGTGGGACCAGCCGGCGGCGCCGTGCCTGGCCTCGCGGCTGCCGTACGGCATCGCGGTGACGCCGGAGCGGCTGCGGCAGGTGGAGCGCGCGGAGCTGGCGCTGAGGGCGCTCAGCTTCCGCGATTTCCGCGTGCGGCACCACGGCACCGTCGCCCGGCTGGAGGTGCACCCCGCCGAGATCGGCCGCGTCGCCGGTTTGCGCGCCGCGATCCACGCTGCCGTCCGCGAGGCCGGTTTCGGGCGCGTGCTGGTCGATCTCCACGGCTACCGCCGCGGCGCCCTGAACGAGGGCCTGGCCGCGTCGCAGCTGGTGCAGCTCGGGGGCGCGGCGTGAGCGCGGACGCCCGCATCGCCGCGGCCGAGCGCGCGCTGGCGGACGCCGGCGTGCATGGCGCGTCCGTGGACGTCGAGGGGCACGAGCGCGAGATCGCCGCCGTGCGCGTCCACGGGGATGCGTGGGAGCGGATGATGGGGCCCGGCGGCGCCGCCATCGCCGACGCGGTGAAGCGCGCCGGCTTCCGCTACGTCGCGCTGGACCTGGCTGAGGCGGACGAGCCGGCGCCGAACTGATCCGCATCACCCCATCTCCCGGTTCTCCATCCCCATGACTCCCCGCCCGCGCTACCCCATTCCCGCCCCGCTGGCCGGGTGCCTGCCCGGCGGCGCGACGGCATCGCGGGCGGGTGCCGCGCGCGAGGCGTGACGCGGCCGATGGACGGCATCTATCTCGACTACGCGGCGACCTCCGCCCTGCGCCCCGACGCGGTGACGGAGGCGGTCGTGCGCTACCTGCGCGAGGTGGGGGCGACGCCGGGGCGCTCCGGGCACCACCTCGCGCTCGAGGCGGGGCGCATCGCGCTGCGCTGCCGGGCGGCGCTGGCGCGGACATTCGGCGCCGAGGGCGACCCCGGCCGCGTCGCCTTCTTCCCCAACGCCACCTACGCGTTGAACGCCGCGCTGCACGGCCTCGTCCGCCCCGGCGACCGCGTGGTCCGCACGGCGTTCGACCACAACGCCGTCCGCCGCCCCGTCGCCGTGCTGGCGGCGCGGGGGATCGGGGAGACGGTGATCGGCGGCGGCGCGGACGGATCGGTGGACTTCGCGGAGCTGGACGACGCGCTGGCGGGGGATGGGCGGCCGGCGCGGGTGCTGGCGATCCCGCACGCCTCCAACGTCCTCGGCAGCGTCCTTCCGGTGGCGGAGATGGCGCGGCGCGCGCACGCCCACGGCTCGATCGTCCTGGTCGACGCCGCGCAGTCCGCCGGGCACGTCCCCATCGACGTCATGGAGATGGGGATCGACGTGCTGGCCTTCACCGGGCACAAGGGGCTGCTGGGCCCGCAGGGAACGGGCGGGCTGTGGGTGCGCGAGGGGATGGAGATCGATCCGGTGTGGGCCGGCGGCACCGGCGGCGACTCGATGCCGGCCGGGATGCCGGACGCCATGCCCGACCGGCTGGAGCCGGGAACGCTGAACGGGCCGGGGATCGCCGGGCTGCTGGCGGGGGTGGAGTGGCTGGCGGAGCGCGGCATCGCCGCCGTGCACGCACGGGAGACGGCGCTGAAGGCGCGGCTGCGTGAGCGGCTGGCGTCCATCGAAGGCGTCCGCATCCTCTCCCCCGCGGCGCCGGACGGTGTCGGCATCGTCACCCTTACCGTCGACGGAATTCCCGCGAACCGGCTGGCGCACCGGCTGGACCGCGAGCACGGGGTGATGACCCGCGCCGGGCTCCACTGCGCGCCGGAAGCGCACGCGGTGCTGGGCTGCGCGGAGACGGGCGCGGTGCGCTTCTCCGTCGGCTGGGCGACCACCGAGGCCGAGGTGGACGCGGCCGCCGGTGCCGTGGCGTCCATCGCAGAGGACATTCGCGAAACTTCCCCCGGCGCGCGGGGGTAGTTGTCCGCAGCGCCGCGGAGGGAGACGCGCGGCGCGGGTCCCGATCGCCACCCGACGAAGACACGAACGCAACGATGCGCAACCTGCTCGCGCTGGTCGGCCTGATCGCCATTCTCGCCGTCGGCTACAAGTACCGCGACCGCATCCCCGGCCCGTGGCAGAAGAGCGCGGACCCGGCGGCCGCCGAGGTGTCGCAGGCCGCCGCGGAAAACGCGGAGAAGAAGCTGGAGCGGATGCGCCAGAGCGGCGACACCATCCACCTGAGCGCGGTGGAGTTCACCAGCTACCTGCGCTACCGCTTCCACGACCAGCTGGCGAACGAGCTGGACGCGCCCTCGGTGCAGTTCACCGGCGACACGCTGACGCTGAACGGGCGCGTGCCCACCGACCGCCTTCCCGACGTGCGCGAGGTGCGGGTGGCGCGCGAGTTCCTTCCCGACACCAGCGAGGTGAAGCTGCGCGGCCAGCTGCGCACGCTGGGGTCCGGCCGCGCCGCGCTGAAGATCCACAGCGTGTCGTTCGCGAAGGTGCCGGTGCCGCACGACGTGTTCACCAACGCGCTGAACCGCCTGGGCCGCAGCAACGAGCCGGGGCTGGCCGCCGACGAATATCCGTTCCGCCTCCCCCCCGGCGTAGGCTCCGCCCGCGTCGAGGCGGGCGAGCTGGTGCTGGCGCCGGGGAGATGAAAAGAAGTCCTAAGTCCCAAGTCCTAAGTCCCAAGTGGGTTTCACTCAGGACTTAGGACTTAGGACTTAGGACTAGGCACTCGGCACTTGGCACTGCTGTTCACGCACTTCCGCACTCACGCACTTCAGTTAGATAAATGGCCCGCATCCTGGTAGTGGACGACGAGCAGGGGATCCGGCACGTCCTGACCCAGCTCTTCGAGTACGAAGACCACGAAGTCCGCGCCGCGTCCGGCGGCGCCGAGGCGATCGAGCTGTACTGCGACTTCCGCCCCGACGTCACCTTCCTGGACGTGAAGATGGCGCGGATGGACGGGCTGGAGACGCTCAGCAAGATCCGCGAAAGCGACCCGGCCGCGGTCGTCGTGATGATGAGCGGCCACGGCACCATCAACACCGCCGTCGAGGCCACCCGCCGCGGCGCCTTCGACTTCCTGGAAAAGCCGCTCGACACCGAGCGCCTGCTGATCGTGCTGCGCAACGCGCTGTCGCAGCAGGGCTTGCAGGCCGAGAACGCCCGCCTCCGCGGCGAGGTGGAGAGCCGCCACCAGATCGTGGGCCGCTCGTTCGCGCTGCGCCAGGTGCTGGACCGGGTGGAGAAGGTGGCGCCCACCGACGCGCGCGTCCTGGTCACCGGCGAGAACGGGACGGGGAAGGAGCTGATCGCCCGCGCCGTGCACCGCCTGAGCCCGCGGGCGGACGGGCCGTTCATCGAGGTGAACTGCGCCGCCATCCCCAGCGAACTGATCGAGAGCGAGCTGTTCGGGCACATGAAGGGCTCGTTCACCGGCGCCGTGGAGGACCGCGCGGGCAAGTTCGAGCTGGCCGACGGCGGCACGCTGTTCCTGGACGAGATCGGCGACATGTCGCTGGCCGCGCAGGCCAAGGTGCTGCGCGCGCTGCAGGAGGGGATCATCACCCGGGTCGGCGGCGCCAAGCCCATCAAGGTGGACGTGCGCGTGCTGGCGGCCACCAACAAGGACCTGGAGGAGGAGATCAAGAACGGGCGCTTCCGCGAGGACCTGTTCTACCGCCTGAACGTGATCCCCCTGCACGTGCCCCCGCTGCGCGAGCGCCGCGAGGACATCCCCATGCTGGTGCAGCACTTCGTGCAGACGATCGCCAGGGAGAGCGCGCTGAAGCCGCGGCAGCTCACCGACGACGCCGTGGGCCGCCTGCAGCGGATGGACTGGCCCGGCAACGTGCGCGAGCTGCGCAACACCATCGAGCGTCTGCTCATCCTCTCCGGCGGCGGCGCGGTGACGGGCGACGACGTGGAGCTGCTGGTGGGCGGGCACATGAAGGGCGGCGGGCTGTCGAGCGACCTGCTCGGCTGCACCACCTTCTCGGAGTTCAAGGAGGCGGCCGAGCGCGCGTTCATCATCCAGAAGCTGCGCGAGAACGACTGGAACGTGAGCGAGACCGCGCGCCTGCTGGACATGCCCCGCTCGAACCTGTACAAGAAGATCGAGCGCTACGACCTGGTCCGCGAAGGCTGAGCGTTGCACCCGACCGGGTTCGAGGTGTGGTCGGCCATCGCCATCGGCTGGCTGGCCGGCACCTTCGGCGGCGGGGCGGCGCTGGCGTGGCTGTACAAGCGCCTGCACCCGCAGCTCGCCTTCTACAAGCTGTGGGCGATGTGGAGCGCGGTGCTGGGCGGCATCGTCGCGCTGCTCCTGGCGTTCGGCCTGGTCAGGTTCTGAGCGAGAAAGCATCTCCCGCGCCTCCGTCGTTCCATCTCCATCCCCACGATCCTGAAAGAAATCTCACGCGGAGACGCGGAGACGCTCGGTCAGTTCCCCGCGTCTCCGCGTCTCCGCGTCTCCGCGTCTCCGCGCGAGACCCTGCGATGCCGGAGAGACGCGGAAGGAGCAGGGGAAAAGCACCGCTCTCCCCTGCTCCTCCGCATTTCTCCGCGTGAACTTCGAAAATCGTCAGCGGTTGCAGCCGGTCATCTTGATCAGCCCGAAGATGTGCCGCGCCTGTGCGTTGGCGATGCCCCCGTTCGCGTCCAGGTCCACCCGGCGCAGCCGCACCGACTGCGTCTCGTTCCCCCCGATCGTCTCCACGAACCTGCCGCGCGCGTCCTGCCCGGTGCGCACGATCAGCGCGACGTGCGACGAGCCGGTGACGTCCGCGTTCTGGTGCCCGTTCTCCCAGAAGGCGCGGCGCAGGCTGGTGTAGGTGTGGTTCGTCCACACGTGCTCGACCGGGCGGTTCAGGCACAGCAGGTCGCCGGGCTCCAGGGTGGTCTCGTGCGCCAGCTCCAGGTGGTCCACCAGCCAGAACGGCCGGGTGGTGTCGCTGCGCTCGCGGTTGCGCAGCGCGCCCACGATGTAGTTCATGTGCCGCCCCGCGAACTCGAAGCCGTGCGCCCGCTGCACGCCCGCGGTGTGCATCACGTGGCAGATGAAGGCGGCGCTCCACTCCCAGAAGCGCTCGTTGTTGGCCGAGCGCCGCGCCGCCGCCAGCGCCGCCGCGGGCGCCGCGAAGCCGGGCACCGACTGCCAGTACTGCTGCAGGATGGCGAGCTGGCTGGCGTCGCTCTCCACCAGCTTGGTGCCGTTCGGCCGCGTCCACCGCCGCTCCTCGGCCAGTGCCACGTTGGCGATGGTGGTGCGCATGGCGCACCAGTCCACCGGCGCCGGGGCCTGCATCCCCTCGCCCAGCGACGGCCGCGCGATGCGGGGGACGGCGATGCGGTTCACCGGCGCGGCGTCCAGCGCGCCGCCGGGATAGCGCTCGAACAGGCCGAACGGCGCGCCGTACGCGTGGCCGTGCGCCGCGGCCGGCGCCTCGCGCTCGAAGCGCTCGCCGAAGCCCGCGGGGTTGTACTCCCAGTGCCAGGGCTCGCGCCGGTACGGGAAGAAGCCGTGGTCGCGGGCGTGCAGCGCCATCCACTTGTACACGGGCGAGCGGTACATCGCCACCACGTTGGTGAACGGGCGGGTGGTGATCTCGCTCACGCGCAGCCCGTCGGCGGAGAGCAGCAGGTCCACCGCCAGCCCGTACGAGTGCGCGGAGACGCGCTGCGCCACCGCGTTGGGGTTGGGGTTCCCCGCCGCGAGCCGGGCCTGGTGCTGCAGCGAGCGCCACGCCGAGCCGATGCGCAGCTCCACCCCGTCGGTGCGGGCCGCGTCGCGCATGCGCACGAAGGCGTCCTTCGCCTCGGGGTGCAGGCGGAACCCGGACGCGCCGGGAACGGGCTGGACCACCGCGTCCACGTCGTGGTAGCGCAGCGCCGTCACCCGGCGCTCGGGGACGGCGGCGGCGATGGCCGCGAAGAGCGCCGTGGCCTCGGCCGAGCGGTCGGCATCGTTGCCGGGGAAGTCCACGCGCGTCCAGTCCACCCCGGTGAGGAAGTGCGCCCGCCGCGTGGCGTCGCCGATCAGGTCGATCCCCGAGCGCGCGGTGTCGGTGATCCAGGCGGCCACGCCGGCGGCCAGCGGCGCGCGGTCGGTGGGCGCGCGCGCGGCCAGCCAGGCGCGCACGTCGTCGTCCACCGCCAGCGCGGCCACGTAGCCGTAGTACGGACCGGCGCCGGGGTAGCCGTAGGCCGGCTCCATCGCGGTATCCTCCTCCGCCGAGTACTCGCCGTACCCGTCCGCCGAGTGGGCGCGGCTGGCGGGCGGGCGCGCGGCCGGGTCCAGCGGCAGGGTGGCGCGCACGTCGCCCAGCAGCGCGGGCTGGAAGGCGCGCGGGACGTCCTCGTGCGGGAACGTCGTCTGCTCGGCGCGGTAGGCGCCCTGGAGCGGGTCGCCCGCCGCGGGGAGGGTGGCGCCGACCGCCTGGGAGTTCGGCATCGTCCCTTCGCCGCGGTAGAAGATCCGCAGCCCTCCGCCCTGTGCCCGGAGCCGCGCGAGCGCGTCGGCGGGGGAAAGGCCGGCGGCCAGGCGGCGGTCGGCTGCCACGCGGGCGCCCGCCCACGCCACGATGTTCCCCGTGCCGCCGTACAGCGCGTCGAACAGGTGGACCTCGTGCGGGTTGCAGATGGCGCGCTGGTCCTTCCACTGCAGGAGCGCGTTCACCGGCGCGCCTCCGCCCGAGTGGCCGGCCAGGATGCACCGGCCGATCCCCGGCCGCTCGCCGCGCTGCAGCACCTCGCGGGCGAACCACGCCACCGCCCAGGCCACCAGCGCCTCCAGCCCCGCCCCGCTCCCGTGCTCGAGCGCGGGAAAGGTGTACACGTCGTCGCGCGGCGGCGAGGGCCTGCGCGGCGGCCGCCGGCCCGCGGGGTGTGCGTTGTACTCGGCGAGCAGGGCTTCATACTCCCTGAGCTTCTGCTGGTACGCGGGCTGCTTCGCCTCGACTTCGGCCGCGGTGATCTTGCGGCCGCGCGGGAGGATGGCCAGCGTCGGGCGCGCGCGCCCGTCCAGGCGCAGCCCGCTGCGCCCCGCCAGGAAGCGGGTGCACGCCGCGTCCGGGTTCCTCCCGGTGAAGCCGTGCAGGTGCACGACGAGGTCGATCTGCGCGGCATCGCCCGACATCGCGTTCCAGGCCAGGTACAGGTTCTCGCCCGTGCCGCCGTGGCTGGCCAGCGGGTTGGTGCCGCCCCCCGCGCCGGTGCTCACGTAGCGCTCGCCGGCGGCGACCGCCGCGGCCGCCACCGCCAGCGGCGACCCGTACGACGTTCCGTACGCCGAGGCGTATTCCTCGGGGTGCGGGCGCCTGCCGTTCCCGTTGCTGTTCATGGGTTCCTCGGGGGCTGGGAAGGGGGGAAGGGTGATGCCGGAGCGGGTGGCGCGGGTCTCGGCCACGCGCGAGCGGGCGGAGCCGCGGCGTCCCCCCGCGTGGAGGACGTGGGCCTGCACGCCGATGAGGTCGCTGGCGGCGCGGTAGTTGGCGCTCAGCGTGCGCCACGGCAGCGTGTAGCGCTCGCCGCGGCCGATGGGCCACGGGTCGTTCACGCGCACCCAGGTGCCGTCGGCCGTGCCGTCGCCGTGCATCCCGGCGACGACGACGGAATGGAGACCGGGACTGGCCTCGCCCAGCCAGACGGGGCCGTGGCGCTGGAGGACGCGCCGCAGCGCCTCGGGCGTCCACGTCTCGCGGTGCTCCTCCACCAGCCCCCAGGCGCGGGCGAGCGACTGCACGTCGCCCGGCCGCAGCCCGCCGGCGTACGACTGCCAGCTCCCCGCTCCGCGCGCCACCTGCGGCGGGTCCACCAGAATGCGGTCGCGCCAGCCGATGATCATGGCCGCGGCGGCGGCCCAGCAGCTCATCCCGGTGAGCTGGGGGACGAGCGGCACCTCGTTCCACACGTCGAAGCGGCGGCGCGCGCGCGTCTCCATCTCCATGCGCGGCTCAGGCATGGGCGTCCTCCGGCAGCTCGGTGCGCCGGCAGTCCACCCGCCCATCGCGGGAGATGGTGCGCGTGTCGGAGACGGCGGTCTCGCCGCGGACCACGGTGAGCGTCAGGTCGCCGCCCGGGAAATCGCGGGGGACGGTGACGAGCGTCCCCTCGAACGCCGTCTCCCCGACCACCTCACCCGTGCCGTCCAGCTCCCGCAGCGTCCAGGCGATCGACGGCTCGCCGCCCTCGTCCACGTCCGCCCAGAACCGGAGCCCGCCTGCGTGGCGCGCGGCCACGGAGAAGGGGGGCGTGCGGGGGATGGGGAGCCCCACGTCGGGCGCGAAGTCGGTGTTCCACCCGTCCGTCGCCGCGACGCGGATGCGGTCGTCGTCGCGGAGGCGGAGGCGGTCGACGGGGAGCGTTCCCGCCTCCTGGCAGGGCTGCAGGCGGAGGACGGTGCCCCATCCCCGCGCGCCGCCGGCCTCGACCACGATCGACGAGCGGGCGGAGCGGGTGTGGCCGTACTCGAAGGCCAGCCCGTCTCCCTGGGTCTCCACGCCGCTCACCTCCGGCTGGCCCTCGGAGCGGTGGATGCGGCGCAGGGCGAGCGGGTTGTCGCGCGAGCCGTCGCCGCAGAGCGCGCCAAAGCCGTACGGGTCCATCGCGGGGAGCGGCGGCTGGCCGTCGTCGATGCGGATCTCCAGGTCGGTGACGTCGCTGGTGATGGGGAGGAGGACGAAGAGGCGCGCCGGGCGGTCGGCGGTGAGCAGCCGCACCGCGCGCGAGGCGCGGACGCGCCCCTGCGCGTCGAGCGCGACGGCGCGGAGGCCGCTTTCCACGCGGGCACCGGGGCCGGCGGCGCGGTCCTCCACGCGCAGCGGCTGCAGGCGGATGGAGCTGGCGCCGTCCACCGTTCCCGCGATCCTGAGCCGGGTGACGCGCGCCTCCGCGGCCGGAAGCTCGGCGTCCAGCAGCCGGGCCAGCGCGCCGGGGGTGCAGACGGCCACGGCGCGCGCGGCCTCGGCGGGCTCCACGCGCAGGAACTCGCTCTTCGGCGGTTTGGGGACGACGGCGACCCAGAGGGCGTCCTCGCGCCCGGGGGTGCGGGCGGCCAGGGCGTGCAGCCGCTCGAGGAGGTCGGCGGTGGCGGTGACGTCGGGCCCGTCCGCGGGCTCGGTGAGGGAAAGCTCCTCGTCGTCCGCCCACACCGGCTCGGCCGCGTCGATCTCCATCGCCAGCGTGCGCCGCGCCTCGTCCAGCGCCCGGGCGACCTCGCCGGCGGCGACGCGGTGCAGGTCGCGGGTGGCCAGGCCGGGGCGGATCACCATCAGCCGCCGCTGGCGCAGGGTGACGAAGGCGAGGGGGCCGAAGTCGCGCCGGTCGTCGATCTCGCCGTCGGGCGCGCGGAAGACGACGGTGCCGGCGAGCCCGTCCACCGCGTAGCGGCCGGGGAGCGTGATCGTCGCCTTCCCCCCTTCCAGCTTCATCGCCTTCGCCTCGTCGCCGATCCGCAGCTCGGCGCGGCCGCGCGCGTCGGCGGCGGAGAGGGTGGCGGTGAGCTGGAAGGCCTCGCCGGCCACCAGCGGGCGCGCCGGCGCGGCGGCGAAGGAGGAGAGGCGGACGTTCACGTTCGCCTTGCCGGGGGTGCCGACCAGCTTCAGCGCCAGCGCGGTGCGCTCCGGCTGGTCGGCGGCGATGGCGCGGATGCGCACGCGGACCCGCGCCCGCAGCCTGCGCCGCAGCGGATCGCCGCACCCGCTCTCGCAGACCAGCACGAACTCGGCGTGCGCGCGGTCTTCCGGCGCCTTCACCGTGGCCTCGCCCTCGGCCTCCACCACCCCCGGCCTGGGGTCCACGTGGACGGAGGTGGCGCCCTGCACCCGCCACTTCAGCCGCAGCTCGCCGCCGGGGTCGGCCACGGGCGGAGAGATGGAAGCGGCGAGGATGACCGGCGCGCCGCCGTCGAACCGCGCCTGCGGCGAGCGCGGCGGCGTGGGCGGGTTGCGCAGCAGCGGGATGGCGGCGATGGGGACGGGCGCGCAGCGGAGCGCGGGCTCGCCGGTGTTGCGCTCGTCCCACTGCTCGCGGAGCGCGCTTCGGTCGTCGTTGGTCTCGGCCAGCAGCGCCGGATCGGCGAAGCCCACCCACCCCCCGTGCGCCCCGGCGGGAACGGTGACGGTGACGACGCCCGTCTGCGCGTCGACCGCGTCGGCCAGACGCGCGACCGAGCGGCGTCCCTGCGCGGCGAAGACGACCGAGGCGGCCTTCGCCTCGAGCAGGGGAAGGAAGTGCGCGGCGTCCAGCGGCGTCTCGGGCGTGGCGCTGGTGCGCAGGAAGATGATGGGCCCGTCGTCCACCGGCTCCACGCGGATGCTCACGGGCTGGCCGGGGCAGGCGGCGCGCGGATCGACCTCCACGATGCCCCCCGTTCCCGCCGCGTCCCAGGTGCTGCCGGCCACGTCGCGGCGCACCTGGGTGAAGAGCGTTTCCAGGCACGCCCAGCGCGCGCGCTCGCAGGCGTCGGCCAGGAAGGTGGCGATGACGGCGGAAAGGCGGCGGTCCTCGCCGTTGTGGCCGGCGGCCAGCCCGGCCAGGAGCGCGCGGACCTGGTCCGTGCCCATCCCCGACGCGATGGCGCGCGAGACAGCCTCGGCGGGGCCGGCGGCGAGGGCGGTCGCCAGCACGTTGTTCAGCAGCGGATCGGCCAGCCCGGTGCTCTTCCCCACCCTGCCGGCGGCCAGGGCCACGATCACCAGCGCGCCGGCGTGCACCACCGCGTCGTCGCAGGGGATGGCGGCCGCCGCGAGGGCCGGGATGGGGAAGCTGGAGGAGATGCCGCTGGACGGCGTGGAGTCGCCCAGCACGTCGCGGAAGGCGGTGAGCGCCGGCATCTGCGTGGCGGCGAGCGCAAGGAGGAGGCGCAGGCGCTCGGCGGCCAGCACGTCGTCGCCCAGCGCGCCCACGGCGTCGCGGGCCAGCGCCTCGAGCATGGTCAGCGGCGTCAGCAGCAGCGAGCGCGCGCCGGCCAGCGCCGGGTCGGCCGCCACCGCCGCGTCGAGCGCGGCCACCAGCGCGGCGTGGCGCGTGGGGCTCAGCACCACCAGCGGCGGCGTCTTCGCGGCTTTCGAGGTTACGGGGTCGGCCATGAGGGTGCTCTCCCGCCGGTTCGGCGCGTGCTTCGGACGATCCTTGTCATCTCACGCGGAGACGCGGAGACGCGGGAGAGCTCACCGCGATCACCGCTTCTCCGCGCCGCTGCGTGCGTTCATCAGGGCGGCGTGGCCGCGACGGCTTCCGTCGCCGGCGCGGCCTCCGCCGGCGCTGTCGTGGTCGTGGACGCCGGAGTCGTCGCGGTCGTCGCGCCGCTTCCGCCCGAGGCGCCGCTTCCGCCCGAGGCGGTGGTGCCGTCGCCCACGGTGTTGTTCTGGCGCTGGCGGAGGGCACGGGCCTCGTCGGAGTTCGGGGCGGGCGCGGGCTGCGCCTGCGGGATCGCCTCGAAGGCGGGGTGCGCGGTGCGGCGCTCGTCGGCGGTCAGCAGGTTCTCCAGCCGGGCCTCCGTCTCGGGCACCATCGACTGCGCGCGGATGTGGCGGACCGCGCCCGCGCCGGCCATGCGGTCCAGCGCGATGGGCTCGGTGTGGAAGCCGATGTCCACGCTGGAGCGCAGCCCGGCGCGCAGCGCGATGTCCTCGCGGCTGAACTGCTCGTCGCTCTTCACGTAGCCCACGGTGGCCTGGATGTTGGCGCTGGCGCCCCACATCCCCATCCCGAAGCTGGCGCTGCCGCCGGTGGTCACCCGCGTGTCGGCGCGCTCGGCGGTGGTCTGCTCGGCGGTGCTGCGCGCATCCACCTGCAGCTCCATCGAGGCGCGGATCCGCCCGTCGTCCACCACGATGCGGTTCATCCCCATCAGCAGCATGGTGGAGAGCATGGACTGGCGCTCGCGGGCCAGCTTGCGCTTCACCAGCGGCACCAGCGTTTCGCCCAGCTCGTCGTCGTCCACCGTCGACACCTCGTCGTCGCTGGCGTCCAGCGCGCTCTTCAGCTCGTCGGCGTCGGGCATGTCGGCGCCGTCGTTCAGCGCCAGGCGCGGCGGCTGCCCCTCGGCGATCACCACGCGGAACGCGGGGAAGCGCTGCGCCACCCAGTCCATGGCCCGCCCGTCGGTGATGCTGCTGGAGGCGAACTGGCTGGTGCTCATCCCCACCGCGCCCAGCAGGTCGGCATACGCCTGCAGCTGCTGGATGGTGGAGGTGGTCATCGCCGAGAAGACGCCGGTGATCAGCGAGTTGACGAAGCCGGGAAAGTCGATGGCATCGCGCGTGGCCCGCAGCACGCCCGCCGCCGAATTCACCGCCGTGCGGCGATGGATGTCCCCCGCCGCCTGCCCGCTCGCCATCGCCCCGCGCGGAGTTTTCGATCGGGGGGATGGAGATGGAGACACGGCCATCCCCGCGGCCAGGGCGGGAGAAGAATCCGAAGACTCGGAAGATGGAGATCCGGACGACGGAGATCCGGACGACGGAGATCCGGAGGACGGACGAGATTCCATCTCCCCGCCCTCTGTCCCCCGTCCCCTCTCCCCTGTCCCCTGCCGTCCCCGCCGCGAGATCTCCCCCGTCAGCCGGTCCTCCGCCTCCATCAGCTCCGCCGCGGCGGCGCAGACGCGCACCATGCCCTGGGCGATGCGGCGGCGCAGCGCGGCGTCGCGCCGCAGCTCCGGCGTGCCTTCCACCACGCGGCGGACGGCGCGGCGCACGGTCTCGAGCGTTCCCGCGGGGCGCATCACGCGGCTCCGGCCGCGGCGCTCCAGGCTTCCGCGTCGTGGACCACCTGCGCGCCGCGCGCGATGCGCACGGCGCCGGCGTCCAGGCGCGGCGCTTCGTCCGCGATCCAGCCCACGATGCGCATCCCCGCCTGCGCGCGCTCCAGGTGCGGCTGCGCGTCCACCATGCGCCGCAGGAAGCGCGGCGCGTGGCGGGTGACGATCGTCCACGGGCTCCCGCCGCCCATCGCGCGCACCACGTCGCCATTGCGCAGCACGCCCAGCGCGGCGCGCACCTGCCCCACCACGTCGCGCGCCGCGAACCCGGCGATCCCCACGCCGCGCGAGGAAAGGACGGAGCCCAGCGCCTGCGCCTGCACCGCCGCGCGCGCCTCCAGCGCCCCCGTCCCCACGTCCGCGCGCGAGCGGCCGAGCGCCACCAGCGTCTCCACCAGCGTGGCCAGGAGCGGCTCGACGGCTTCCCCGGTGGAGGCGGCGCCGCCCAGCACGCGGCCGAAGAGCGCGAGCCGCTCGGCGCCGGTGAAGCGGTGCTCGCGCGAGCGCCAGAACCGGATCAGCTCGTGCACGGCGGCGCCCAGCGGCTCCATCACCGCCCCGGTCGCCACGCCCTCCGCCAGCGCCTCCACGAAGGGGAGGAGCCCGGCCGCCTCCAGCTCCGCCGCCCAGTAGAGGACGCCGGAAACGCGGATCTGCGCGTCCACCAGCCGCCCGCCGGTGAGCGGCGGAAGGTCGATCACCCCCAGCGCGGCGGGGCCGTAGCGCGTGCCCACCGCCTCCATGTGGCGCGCCATCGCCTGCTCGGCGTAGGCCAGCCCCGCCTCGGCGGCGGCGCGCTGCGCGGGCGAAAGGAGCGCGGGAGAGCTCATCGCTGGGCCCGCTCGTTCACCGTGCCGATCTGCACCTGGCTGGCCATCTTGTCCAGCGGGAAGGTCTCGCTCTTGAAGTTCACCCGCACCTCGCCGGTGAGGTTGGCCTTCAGCTGCGCCTTGCTCTCGCTGGTGTCGTCCACGCTGGAGGAGACCACGGTCTTGTGGTCGCTCAGCGCGGAGCTGGTGTGGTCGTCGCTGAACCAGCCGCCGCCGCTGGTGGTGGACGAGCTGGCGTCCTGCTGCGTGTCGTACAGCGAGGCCCGGGCGCGGCGGTTGGCGCTGTCGTTGGCCTTCACGTCGAACACCACCTTGGCGTTGATCAGGCCGTCGGTCACCACGATGCGGTTGATCCCCAGCAGCACCATGGTCGCCAGCTGCTGCTGCCGCATCTTCGCCATCTCCAGCTGCGCCTGGCGGAGAAGGCGCGCCTCGCCCTCCTCCTCGTCCACGTCGAACGCCTCCTTCAGCCCCAGCGTGGTCTTCACGTTCTCCAGCGCCTTCTCCTCGTCGTCCAGCCCGGAGCGCAGCCGCAGCCGCGGCTTGCCGCCCCCGGTGTCGACCGAGAAGGTGTCGGGAAAGCGGTCGCCCAGGTAGTCGCGCGCCTGGTTCTGGGAGATGTGGTCCGAGGCGAACTGCTCCACGCTCTTCACCACCCCCTCCAGCAGCTTCCCGTACGCCTGCATCTGCCGGATCGACGAGTCCACGATGGAGGTGAACACCCCCTCGATGAGCCCGGAGACGAACTTCGGGAAGTCGACCGAGTCCACCAGCTCCTTGAAGGCCTTCGTCCCCGCCTCCATCCCCCCCGCCTTGAAGTCCTTGCCGACCACGTCCTGCTTTCCCGCCAGCCGGTCGCCGGTCTTCTGCGCGGCCGTCTTCTCCTTCTTCTCCTCCAGCGGCTCGGCCAGCGCCGCGCCCTCCGCCGTCACCGGCGCGGCGCCGTCTTCCGCCACGGCGGGGGGAGATGCGTCGCCGGCGAGCGCGGGCTGGCCGGCGGTGGGGTCGGCCAGGAAGGCCACCACGTCCACCAGCCCCTGGGCGATGGACCTGCGCGTCTCGGGCGGCACCTCGCGGAAGGCGCCGGTGCGCTCCAGCAGCGCGCGCACCTGGCTGCGCACCTCGTCCTGCTGCTCGGGGCGCAGGTTCTCGATGGGCTTCATGCGGTCCTCTGCGGGGCCGGAGCGGCGGGGGCGGGCGCGGGAGCCGCGGCGCGCGGGGCGGTGGGCGCGCCGGGGGCGGCCGCGGGGGCGCCGCCGGCGCCGCTCATGTAGTTCATCTGGTCGAACTGCAGCTTGTCGAGCATGCGCTCGGGCGGAATCGTCTCGCTCTTGAAGTTCACCCGCACCTCGCCGGTGAGCTGCGCCTTCATCTGCGCCTTGCTCTCGCTGGTGTCGTCGATGGCGCTGCGCACGGTGGTCGTGTGCGCGGTCTTGGCGTAGCCGGCCGCCGCGCCCCAGCCGAAGTGCGTCGTGGCCGCGGCGGCCGCCTCGCTGGAGTCCCGGTCGTCGATGTCGGCCGTGGCCTTCCGCGCCGCCTGGTCGCTGGCCTTGATGTCGAAGATGACCTTGGCGTTGATGCGGCCGTTGGTCACCACGATGCGGTTGATCCCCAGCATCACCATCAGCGCCATCATCTTCTGCCGCTGCCGCGCCAGCTCCAGCTTGGCCGCGGTGATGAACTTGCGCTCGCTCTCGGCGCTGGAGAGGTCCACGCGCTCGCTGCTGCGCGCGAACTCCTGCAGCGCCGCGGTGTCGCCGCCGTCCTCGCTCGCCGGAACCAGGCGTCGGGTGCCGTCCTCGTCGCGGTCCACCTTCACCAGGCTGGGAAAGCGCTGCGCCACCTGCTCGCGCGCCTGGTCGTCGGCGATGTGGTCGTCCGCGAACTGGCCCACGCTCTTCGCCGTCGCCGCCAGCAGCTCGCCGAACGCCTCCATCTGCTGGATGCTGGCGTCGACGATGGCCTGGAACACCCCCTGGATCAGCCCGCTCACGAAGGCGGGGAAGTCCACCGTCTGCACCAGGTTGCCGAACTCCTGCACCCCCTGCTTCATGGCCCCGGCCTCGAAGTCCTTGCCCACCTGGCCGGGGGCCTGGGCCAGGCGCTTCTTCAGGTCGTCCACCGGGGCCGCCATCCCCGTGCTCCCCGGCGGGTCCGCGGCGTCCAGCCAGCCGGGGTCGCGCGAGAGGTAGCTGGCCACCCGCTCCATGTTGCGGGCGAACTTCACCCGCTCCGCCGGGTCCAGCTGCTGCCAGGCGGCGGACTGCGAGAGGATGTGGCCGACCTCCTGGCGAACCAGGGGAAGGTCGTCGGCCGGGGGCGCCGGGGGGGCGGTGTTCATGGCGTCAGCGCGCGGCGGCGGGGGCCGGGGCCGGGGCGGTGGATCCGCCGGCGGCGGGTGGGGTCGAGCCCGCTCCTCCTCCGCCGGCGGGCGCGCCCGCGCCCGCCGGCACCGGGGCGCCGCGGCCCGCGCTCCGCACCCGTTCCAGCTTGAAGATGTCGCCCTCGCTGGCCAGCTTGTTCAGGTCCACCGTCTCGCTCTTGAAGTTCAGCGAGACCTCGCCGCGCAGCTGCCCCTCGGCGCTGACTTCGGCGTTGGTGACCGAGTCTTCCTGCTTGGTCAGGTAGATGACGGGCGCGGTGGCGGTCTGGTACGTTCCCTTGCTCCACCGGTCGCTCTCGCCCGAGGCGTTGGACGAGTAGGTGCCGTATCCCTGCGTGTAGTAGCCGCCGGAGCCCGACTTGTAGCTCTCCCCCGTCTTCGAGCCGCTCTCGTACTCGGACTGCGACACGGTGCTCTGGCCGTAGTTCTTGTAGTCGAAGTTCTGCGCGTGGGTCGTCTGGCTGTCGCGCGCGCGGAAGTCGAAGCGCAGCTTGGCGTTGATCTTCCCGTCAGTCACCACGATGCGGTTGATCCCCATCAGCAGCATGGTGGCCAGCAGCGTCTGCCGGCTGCGCGCCAGGTCGTTGCGGGCGGCGGGCACCAGCTTGTCCTCGATGGTCTCCTCGTCCAGCTCGGTCACGTCCTCGTCCAGCCCCAGCTCGTCCTTGAAGTTGGGAAGGTCCATCGACCCCGCGTTCGCCCGCGGACCCACCCTGGGCTGGCCGTCCACGATGTTCACCTGCATGAGGGTGGGATACTTCCCCACCAGGTGGTCGCGCCCCTGGTTCTCGCTCACGTTCTGGTCGCGGAAGTCGGAGAGCGACATGGCCACGGACTGGACGAGCTCGCCGTAGGCCTTCATCTGCTGGATCGACGCGTCGACCACGGCCTGGAAGACGCCCTGGATCAGCTCGGCCACGAAGTTGGGAAAGTTCACCTCGCGCAGCAGCTCGCCGGTCTGCTGCACCCCCATGGCGATCCCCGCCCCGAAGTCCTTGGACGACTTGGGGCCGATGTTGTCGTCGCGCCGCTGCGTGGCGCCGCCGCTCCCCTTCAGGAAGGCGCCGCGCTCGGTGGTGGTCACCCCGCCCTGCTGCCCCCCGCCGGGCGTGGGGAACGGGCTTCCCGACGGGCCCATGGGCACGGCGAAGGGATCGCCCGCGGCGGCGGCCTGGCTCAGCCGGTTCTCGGCCAGCGTCCCCACGATCGCCGCGGTGTTGCGCAGGATGGTCTCCCTCTCGCCCGGGGGCAGGGAGTGGAAGGCGGTGCTCCTGGCCAGCATGTCGCCCACCTGGCGCTGCACCTCCTGCTCGTGCTCGTACCGGCTCGGTGCGGTGGTCATGGCTCGCGCTCTCCTCCAGGCGCCGCTCGGGGCGTCAGGCGTGGTACGGGTCGGTGTGGGCGGGCGCCGCGGCGTGGTGCATGCCCGGGTTCGTGGCCTGGCGGCCCTGCTGCGTGTAGCCGTTGGGGCGGATGTACAGCGAGCAGCGGGTGGCGCCCGCGTTGGGCGCCGCGCGGAAGCTCACCACGCTGATGGAGCCGGGCCCCTGGTCCCACTCGTCGTCGGGGGTCAGCGCCTGCGTCCAGCGGTTCAGCTTCCGGAGCACGTCCGGCCGCTCGCCCATCGCCATCTTCAGCAAGTCGAACATCTGCCGCGGCGGGTCGGGCATCCCGCCCACCAGCACGTCCAGCTTCATCTCGATCCCCTTCTCGGTGTCGCGGAGGCCGAGGATGACGGAGCCCTCGGGGAGGACGAAGCGCCCGCCGAGGACCACGCCGGCCGAGGCGAGGAGCGCGGGGAGCTGGCTTCCGACGCCCAGGCGGTGCATCAGCGGCTCCAGGTCGAGCAGGCGCAGGTCGCCGCGGTGGAAGAAGTACAGCCGCTGCGCCCCCCGCTGCCGCCCGCAGGCGATGGAGGTGAAGATGGGGATGAGCCCCGGAAGCGCGGCCATGGCCACCCGCGCCACGTGCTGCAGGTTGGCGGGAAGCCCGTCCACCTCGCCCGGTCGCAGCTCGTAGTAGACCTTGGATTCCTGCACGCCCGACGGGTCCACGCCCAGGCCGAACCAGGCGCCGAAGCGCGCGTTTCCGTGCAGGCCGGAGCCGCGGAAGGGCTCGCTGCGCTGGTCGAACCAGCGCAGCGCGGCCGAGCCGAAGTTGCCGGCCACCACGCGGCGCATCTCGCGCCCGGCTTCCTGCTGCCGGGCGTGCGCGCTGGCGCCGGGGCCCAGGGGCTCCAGGTCCAGCCGCAGCGCGTCGGCGGCGGTTTCGCTGAAGGAGTGCTCGATCGGCGTGTATCCCGGCGTCAGCTCGTTCTGCCCGTAGCGCGGGTCTCCCAGCGGGAGGTCCAGGCTGCGGTCCAGGAGCCCGCCGATGATGTCGCCCGGGTCCGGCGTTCCCAGCCGGCGCGAGGCGATGAGGAGGCGGCGCCGGGCCACCTCCGCGGCGCGAATGGTTGCCATCTTGGTCCTCGAAGGCCGTGGGTTGGGGAGTGCTGGGTTCCTAGTGCCTAGTGCCTAGTGCCTAGTCCTAGTGCCTAGTGCCTGGTGCGTAGTGGTGAGCCCTAAGTCCTGAGTACTTGGTACTTGGCACTTGGCACTTGGCACTTGGCACTCCGGCTCAGATCTGCGGGACGGCGGGGAGCGCCCCGCCCAGACCCACCTGCTCCAGCGCGTTCCTGACCACCGCCGCGCGGTCGCCGCCGCCGTTCATCCCCAGCCCCGACATGGGCGCGAAGGCGGGAATGGTGGGCTGCGACTTCAGGTCGACCGGGTCGGTGTACTTCTGCACGCTGGCGTCGGGGGTGCCGGTGACGGCCAGCCAGCGCTCCACGTTGTCCACCAGCAGCGGGTCGGCGAAGAGCGCGGCGCTCGCCACCGCGCTGCTCGACGACAGCTGCGGCGCGTGCTCGGCCAGGAAGCGCATGATGTTGAAGCCGGCCTGCGCCATGGTGCGGTAGCGCACCGTGTTCACGCTGCCGCCCAGGTACATCCCGCTCAGGCGGTCCACCAGCTGCAGGTAGTCGCTGGTGCCGTAAGCCGAGAGGATCTCGGCCTGCTGCAGCATGTCCAGCACCTGCTGCAGGAGCTGCTGCGTCTCCACCGCGGCGAAGTGCGCCACGCCGAAGCCGTGCAGGCTCAGGTTCACCGCCAGGTCGCGCGCCGACTTCAGCGCCTGCTCGGCCGTGGCCGACTTGGGCATGGTGGTCACCACCTCGCGGTTCAGCACGCTCACGATGGAGAGGAAGCGGATCCACAGGTCGCTGAACTCGCGGTTGGGCAGCAGGTTCTGCGCGTTCCCCTGCGCCAGCCCCAGCACGCGGCCGTAGATGGACCGGCGCTCCACCTCGGTGAAGCGGTCGGGCGCCCCGCGGATCCAGGTGAACAGCCGGTCGCCCGCCGGCCCGCGCGAGATGGGGATCATGCCGATGGTGAAGTGCTCGGCCACCTTGTCGGCCACCGCGAACAGCTTCATCTCCTCCAGCATGGCCGCGCGGTAGAGGCCGGCGACGGCGATCACGTTGGCGGCCACGATGTCCACCGCGGTCCCCGCCTCCAGGTCGATGTCGCGGATGTCGATGTCGCTGGCACTGCCGTCCACGCGGCTGCTGAGCGCCTGCGTGAGCGCGGTCACCACGAAGCGGCGGATCTGCGGGTTGTCGGCGCTGATGCGGTCCTCGATCAGGCGTCCGGCCACCTCGGCCAGCAGCCGCGTCTGCAGCGTGGTCTCCTCGGCGTCCTCCGTCTTCTTCCCCTCCTCCAGCAGCACGCGGAACACCTCGCGGAAGAGCGCGCGATTGGAGTTGAAGCGCTTCACCGCGTCGGTCACCGCCTCCACGAAGCGCTCCACGATCAGCACGATCTCGCCGTCCGATTCCGCGGGGGGAACGAAGATGTCGTTGGGCCCCGGGCTTCCCGTGGCCGCGCGCCCCAGCGACGGGTCGCCCAGGTTGCGGGAGAGGAGGATGCCGTAGACCGAGGCGAACAGCACCTTCTCGTCCAGCAGCAGGTCGTCGTAGGTCCGCGCGTGCGGCGACGTCCCCTTCTTGCCGAAGCCGCTGGGGAAGTCCCTGGCGCGAACGGTGGCGCTGCGGTCGGAATCGAACGAGAAGTCCTTCCGCAGCAGGAAGAGGACGGCGGAGTACAGGACCTGGTGGCGCCTGTTCTCGGCCTCGGTGGGCTTCACGCCGCCCGGGCCCGGCTTTTCGCTGGCCGGTACGGGGGTGAAGATGTCCGGGTAGTGCTCGATGCACTGCGTGGGGGTCGGGGTCGCGGCGGCCATGGCAGGGGTTCCTCCTGTCCGGGAAGTTGTCGTTGTCGTCGGGTGACGTTCAGCGGGAGACGGCTCGGGGTGCGGCGCGCTACGGCGAGCGCGCCGCCGGGGAGGGCTCGCGCACCGGCGCGGGGCGGGCGGCGTGCCCTTCGCCGTCGCCGGCCGACAGGTCGCGCTCCAGCGCCTCCACGGCCGCGCGGGCGTCCAGGATCCCCGCCCCGCACCCGGCGGCGTCGGCGCCGCGGGGGAAGGGGCGGGCGGTGCGCTTCAGCAGCTCGCGCACTTCCTCGCCGCCGATCGGCTCGCTGTAGCGCGCCGACCGCGCGGCCACCAGCGCCGCCACCCCCGCCACCAGCGGCGAGGCGAACGACGTCCCGGTGTTCAGCTGGTATCCGCCGACGGCCGTCGACGGGATGCTCTCCCCCGGGGCGCACAGGTCCACGTGGTCGCCGCGGGTGGTGAAGTCGGTCGGATGCTGATCGG
Source organism: Longimicrobium sp. (assembly GCF_035474595.1). NCBI lineage: Bacteria > Pseudomonadati > Gemmatimonadota > Longimicrobiia > Longimicrobiales > Longimicrobiaceae > Longimicrobium > Longimicrobium sp. Next base: position 6,051 of record NZ_DATIND010000048.1, on the reverse strand, counting down.
GGCCGACCGCGCCCACGGCGATGACGCCGTCCAGGCACGCCGGGTAGTAGCGCGCGGTGCTCCCGCTGTTGCCCGAGGCGGCGACCAGGATGCATCCCCGCCGTCTGGCATAATCGACGATCTCCTTGTGGGGACGGGGGTCGCGCTCGCGCAGCGAGCTCTCGGGGGTGCCGAAGGAGAGGTTCAGCACGCGGGCGCCCAGATCGACCGCCATCTTCACGGCCAGGTCGATGTCCATCAGGCTTCCCATCGCCGTCTTCGTCTCCCGCCCCACCATCTGCGCCCCGGCCAGCGCGCGCGCGGGCATCACCCGCACCGCCCCGCCGATCCCCTTCGGCAGCCGCTCGCCCTTCGCGGCGATGATCCCGGCGCAGGCGGTGCCGTGCCCCACCTCGTCCTGGGGCGACTTGTCGGGGCGCGAGAAGTCGCCCACCAGCCGCATCGTCCGCGGCACCTGGTCGTCGGGGAGATCCACGGTGTCGAACCCCGGCCGCAGCGCGCCTTCCAGCTCGGGGTGATGGAGATCGATCCCGCTGTCCACGACGGCCAGGATGAGCGCGCTGTCGCCCGGCTCCATCGCCAGCGCCTCGGCGGCGTGGATCATCCGGTGCGCGTACCACGGATCCTTGGGCACCGGCCGCGGGGCGCCGTATCGCTCCACCGAAATGCGGAACGGGGTGACGGCGAGGTAGACGGGGCTGACGGACTCGATCACGCTCAGGCCCCCCACGTGGTCGATCAGCGCGACCAGGTCCGCCTCGGGATCGACGTCGATGCGGAACATCCGCGCGAGGCCGGTCTCGTGCTCCAGGTCGCTCCAGCGGTGCTCGCGCGCGCCGGGGTTGCCGATGCGCGCGGCCGGCGCGAAGGCGCGGACCACGCGGAGCGCGGGGGAGAAGCGCTTCACCGCGCGGTCCAGGTGCCCGCCGTCGAACGAGAGCGGGGCGACCGCGAGCCCCGCGGCCACGTCGGCGCGGTGGGGGACGCGCTCGGGGGCCTCGCCCGGGGCCACGCGGACCAGGACTCGGCCGCGCAGCGCCTGCCGGCTCCGCTCGGGAGCCCAGGGGCGGTCCGGTGCCTGGTCAATCATGCTCCGCTCCGTTTCCGGCGGGCACCGCCATCAGCGGCACCGCCAAGGTCTCGCCCGCGTGCCGGATCGCGGCGCCCGGGTCGCGCAGCTCCGCGGGGGCGCGGAAGTCCGCCGGCAGGTCGTAGAACCCCGTCGCCATCGCCCCGCCCACGCTCACCTCCACGCGCCCCTCGCGGTGGTGCGACATCGGGCGCACCAGGAGCGAGGTGGGGGTCGATTCGAGCACCTCCACCGCCTCGCCGGAGAGGCGGACCTCGAGCGCCTCGTCGCTGTCGAGGTTGGCGCCGCGCACGCGCAGCAGCTGCTTGCCGTTGCGGCGCACCGGCTCCACGCCGGTCACGGAGGGGCGGGCGGCCTGCAGCAGCGCCGCCTGCAGGCGCATCATGGGCACTCCCGCGAAGGTCTCCACCGTCTTGCTGTCGGTCTCGGACGAGAGGCGCCGCAGCTGGCCCACCGTACGCACGCCGATCATCTCCAGCCGGCGCCGGTCCTGCTCGCTGAAGCCCTGCTCGCCGGGGAGGTCCTGCAGCCCGCGCGGGTCCTCGTCCATCCCCAGGGAGAAGGTGTTCTCTTCCACCATCTCCTTGGTGATCGTGGTGAAGTTCAGGTGCACGGTGCTGGCGCCTTCCTCGTTGGGCCCGGCGTGGCGGACCAGCACGCGCCCCGCGGCGTCCGATTCCCAGAACACCCGCAGGTCGATGCTCAGGTCCTTGATGGCGAAGGTCAGCGGCCGCCCGGTGCGGGCCTTCAGCGCCAGCCCGTCCTGCGCGCGGTCCAGCTGCGCCGAGAGCGCCTGCACGAACTCCTCGACCGGGAACGCGCGTCCGCCGCGCGGCGCCTGGCCGTTCACGGTTCCCCGCTCACCAGCAGGAGGCGGAGCCGCCCCAGCGGAAGCCCGCCGAAGCCGGTGCGCAGCATCCCGCGCGGGAGCGACATCTCCACCTCGCCGCCGCGGACGATGCGGGCCTCGATGGGCAGGTCCATGCGCACCTCGGTGACCTCGATCCCCAGCCCGGGAACCTCGGGGTGCTCGCCGGCGAAGGCGCCGGCCAGATGCGTGATGAGCTCTTCCACGCGGGTCACGGCGCACCCCCGGCCGGAGCGGCGGCGGGGCGCGGCGCGGCCGGGGCGGCCTCGCCCGGGCGCTGCAGGCGGCTGTGGCGGTTGATCAGCTCGATGGCCTGCGAATCGGCGAAGCGCTCCAGGTTGAAGGTCTCGCTGCGGAAGCGGATGGCGACTTCCCCGACGAGGTTGGCCTTGATGGCCACGTCGGCCTGCGCGTTCACCGATACGGTGGAGACCTTGGTCATCACCGCGCCCTGCGACCCGGCGTCGCGCCCGGCGATCCCGCCCTGGATGGCGGCGCCGACGTCCGCCACGTCGGCCTTCACGCTCTCGCGCGCGCTGGCGTGGAACTGCAGCCGCGCCTTGATCTGGCCGTCCTGGATGACGATGCGGTTGATCCCCAGCAGCACCATGGTCGCCAGGTTCTGCATCCGCTCCTCGGCGATGTTGCGCTGCCCGGCCTCCAGCAGCGCCCCTTCCGCCAATTCCGCGGTCAGCTCCTGCCCGGCCAGCCCGTATTCCGCGAGCCAGGCGGGAGAGCCGGCGTCGTCCTTCTTCCGCGGCTTCAGCGCGGGGCTTCCCCGCTCCCCCGCCCTGGGGACGACCACCACCAGGTCCGCGGGGTGGCGCTCGGCCAGCCCGAAGCGCACCTGGTTGGGGCTCACGTTCTCGCGCCCGAACTGCTCGGTCGTCTGCGCGAGCGACGAGACCAGCTTGGCGTACTCGCGGATCTGCTGCGCGGTGGCGTCCACGATGGCCTGGAAGGTCCCGTGGATCAGCTCGGCCACGAACGACGGGAAGTCCACCGCCTCCAGCGCCGCCCGCGCCCGCTCGCCGATGGTCTCCGTCCCCGCGCGCGCCGGCGGCGCGGCGGGAGCTGGCGACGGCTGCGGCTGCGGCTGGCCGGGGGCCAGGCCGCCCTGCTGCATGCGCTGCAGGTCGGCCGGCGTCTCCAGCGGCATGGCGTAGGGATCGTACGCCGCCGCGGCCGCGAGCGCGGCGGGGGCCAGCGCCGATTCGATGCGGCGGAGGTCGGCTTCCAGCGCCTGCCGCTCGCCGTGCGCGAGCGCGGCGTAGCCGGAGGACTGGCGGATGCTGCGGGTGGCTGCCAGGGCCGCCGCGGCCTGTGTGCTCATCGCGTCAGACCAGCGTGTAGGTCGTGGCGTCGTCGAAGTCCGCGCGGTTCGCGTGGAGCGCCGACAGCCGGCGTTGGAAGCCGGTCCCCGCCGAGGCGTCCACCATCCGCTGCAGCAGGGCGTCGCGGGTGGGGATCGTGACCGGCGAGCGCGCGCCGATGCCCCGCAGCGCGGCCACCATCGCGGCGTGCGTGCGCGGGCCCCAGCGGCCGTCGGCGCCCAGGTCCGGCGCCTGGCTCTGCTGGAAGGCGCGGAGGTCCGCGTGCCCCAGCGCGGCCAGGGCGGCGCGGCGCTCCTCGTCGGTGCGCACGGGGCCGCAGTGGCGCAGGATCCACGCGGTGCCGCCGCCGATGCCCATGTGGATGCAGCGGTCCCACAGCATGGCCAGCGCGCGCGCGTTGTCGAAGCCCAGCCAGCGGGCCACGCGGAGGCTCGGGTCCACGTAGTCGGTGATGGCGATCTCGTTCTGCGCGTAGGTCACGTGCGGCACCCGCCCCGCCGCGCGGAAGCGCGCCGTCCACTCCGGGTGCCACAGCGGCTTGCCGCCCACCTCGGCCACGCGGGCCTCGGCGTCGTGCGCGCAGGTGACGTCGAGCAGCGCCTGCCAGGCGGGTCCGAACAGCGCGGCGAAGCGGTGCTCGGCAGGGAGCGCGGCGCCCAGCGCGTCCTCGCGGCGCTTCACGGCCTGCAGCACGCGCCCCAGCGAGCCGCTGCGCTGGGTGAACTGGATGAACCCCCAGCTCAGGCCGATGTGGGTGCGGTGATAGGCCGGGTGGTGGGGATCGTTGTACTCGTTGTCGGGGTTGATGGCGGCGTATCCGTCCGCCCCGCTCTCGGCCTTCGCCACCACGCGGAGGATCCGCACCTTCTCGGCGATGTCGAGGGGAACCACCGCGAGCGCCTGCACCGCGTGGCCCACGGGAAGCGGCGAGTCTTCCGGCTCCTCCTCGCTGTAGCCAGGGTCGCGCCCCGTCGAAGCGGGCTGCGCGGTGCCCTGCGCCTCCGCGCCCACCTCCGGCTCCGCGACCGCGACGCCGCCCTCGGAATCCTCCGCCGACGGATCGTAGCCGCCGCCGTAGACGGAGCCGTACGCGGGCTCGAACGACGGGGGACCGTACGCGCCGCCGTAGCCGCCGCCGTCCTCGTACGGCGGCTCCTCGTCGCCATCTCCCGATCCGTCGCCGGCGGAGGCGCCGGAGGCGTTGATCTCCGCGGCGTCCTGGTAGCCGCCGGCCAGCTCCTCGTCCCCGTCCGCGCCGGCGCCGTAGAGCGCGGCCGCGTCGGGGTAGCCGCCGTACGCGGCATCGTCGTCGTCCTCCTCCGCGTCGCCGTGGACGCCGCCGTAGCCGTCGGACGCGGGCGGCTCGTCCTCGCCGTACTTGCCGGACGAGGTGCCGTGCGCGTAGCCGGCGTCGTGGCTCGACGGGTCGTCGTACGTGTACGTCCCCGAGTCGGCGGGGCCTTCGGCGGACTGGGGATAGGAATAGGCGGTGGCCGGCTCCTCCTCGTACGGCTCGTACGTCCCCGAGTCGGCCGGGCCTTCGGCGGAGTGGGGATAGGCACAGGCAGAGGCCGATTCGTCTCCATCCGCCTCCCACGTCCCCGAGTCGGCGGGGCCGGCGTCGCTCAGCGCGGAGCCGGAGGCGGCAAGCGCGGAGCCGGAGGCGGCCACGTGCTCGTCGTCGCCGTACGCGTCGTTGCAGCCGGCACCCGCGTCGTGCGACCCATCCCCCACCCCTGCCTGGCTGGCCATGTGGCCCTCGCCGGCGGGCGCGCCGTCCTGCCACAGGTCCTTCGGATAGCCGTCGTCGTAGTCTTCGCCCTGGCGGGGCGCGGCCTCGGCGGCGCGGTAGGCGGCCAGCGCCGCGTCGCCGCCCCAGGTGAGCGAGGCGGAGTCCACGGCGCCGTACGCGTCGGGCGGCGGGGGGAGGATGCCCAGGCGCGAGCGGTCCAGCCCGCGCCCGGTGAAGTCGCCCGCCACGCCGATGAAGGGGATGCGCTCCAGCCCGTCGGGCGAGATGGAGAACTCGGGCGAGCCGCCATACGCGGTCTCGTAGGTGGCCAGCGCGTAGTAGATGCGCTGCGACCCGGCGAAGCGGCGCAGCTGCTCGGGGGGGATGAACCAGGCGGTGTGGCCGCCGGGCGCGCGCATGAGCCCCTCGGAGCGGCTGGAGTAGAAGTTCCGGGGCGAGCGGTAGCGCTGCCAGTCGGTGTGGAAGAGGCGCGGGTCCGTTGCGCACGCCACCTCGAAGCAGCGCGCCGGCGGCACGTTCACGGCGAACGAGGCCACCGGAAAGCGGTCCGAGATCTCGGCGCGGCAGGGCACAATCTGCGTTTCCATGGGAGCGACCTGGCGGGGGACGGGATGCGGTCCGGGGAGAGCGTCGGGCACCCCCCGGAAAGGCAGGCGCCATACCGTCCCCCGCCCCGCCCCCGCGGATCGCGGTCGGAGATGCAGGAACTCGTTTCGGGAGATGAAGTTGGGGAGATTCGGTTAGATGGAGAGATGAAGATTCATCGCCTTCGAATCCCCCATTTCTCCATGCACGTCCGGGCAGTGGATGCCCGTCCCGCCGTGGCCGCTCATGCAGATGCGATGAGAAAGAGGACTCCCGCAGAGAGACGTCATCCTGAGTCGAACACCGCGCTGCGCGCGACCACGGAGGATGAAAGGACAGTGGTCGTGAGCGCTGATGCCACAGAATGAGCGGATCAGCCTCGCGCAGTTTGCGAGGCTTCCCGTAGTTGTTGCTGCGACTT